>CAXTWP010000039.1:0-7043 GCA_964247945.1 uncultured Acidobacteriaceae bacterium
GACGAACTTCGTCACCAGCAATCCCAGGACAAGGCGAGCCACACGCGCTGCCCCTGCGCCGGGAGCGCGCGCCAAAAGCCAAAAAACGAACATCGCGGCAAGGATCGCGCTTACGGGATGGACCCAGCGGAAACGAATAAGCCAGGGGGAGCCGGCGGCGACATCCTGCGCGAAGGCCGCCTGGAGCGTCGTGGACGGAAAGAGTGTATCGCCGAGAGCGGCGAGCGAGCCGCTGACGCCGACGATCAGAGTGGCGGCGAATCCGGCGGCCACGCGGGAGCTTTCCTTCAGCTTCAGCAGGCTTACCCATGGCCGGCCTGCCTGCAACGACCAGGCCGTGAGCGTGAGCGCGGCCAGCAGCAGCAGGGTGTTGCTAAGATGCACCGAGAGCAGCACCATGCGGCCCGCCGACTGGTTGCCGGTGACGTAGCCCAGCTTGACCAGCAACGCGCCGAGCAGAGCTTCGTTGAAGAGGAGCAGCGTGGAGACGACGGCAAAGACGCGCGCCGCTTGACCTCTTATGGTCGCCCGGAAGGTCCAGACCAGCAGCCCGAGGACCGCGAAGGTGGAGCCGCCGGTCATGCAGCGATGGGTGAACTCAATGACGGTATGCAGCGTGGGGGAGAGGGGAATGACCTGTCCGTTGCAGAGCGGCCAATGATTGCCGCAGCCTGCGCCCGAGCCGGTGGCCCGCACAAGCGCGCCCCAAAGTATGACCAGAACGTTGTAGCCGACGACGGCCCACGCGAACCGCTCCACGCCGCGCATGCCCTTGACCGCACGGGGAAACTGACGTATTGCCATCGTCGCCATAGACAGATTCTACGCGCTGTGATGAAAGCGCTTGCGCCGGTTCGCGTCAGCCTTGCGCCAACTCTTTCGCCCTTTGTGTGGCGCGTTTCACGGCTTTGATGAGGGTCACGCGGAGGCCTCCCTCTTCCAGTTCGAGGATGCCGTCGACCGTGCAGCCCGCCGGGGTGGTCACCTGATCTTTAAGCAGCGCCGGGTGGTAGCCGGTCTCGAGCACCATGCGGGCGGAGCCGTAGGTGGTCTGCGCGGCCAGCAGGGTGGCCACGTCGCGGGGCAGGCCGACGTTGACGCCCGCCTCAGCAAGAGCCTCGATGATGATGTAGAGGAAGGCGGGGCCCGAGCCGGAGAGGCCGGTGACGGCGTCCATGTGCTTTTCGTCAACCACAACCGTCCGGCCTACCGTCGAGAAGATGCGTTGGGCGATAGCCATCTGGGCGTCGGCGACGAAGCGGCCGGCGCAGAGCGCGGTGACTCCGGCGGCGATCATGGCCGGGGTGTTGGGCATGGCGCGAATCACGGCAAGCTCACAAGCCGCCGCGTCTTCGATGGAGCGCGTTTTGATCGAGGCGGCGATGGACAGGAGGAGTTTAGCCGGGTTGAGCGCGGGACGGATCAACTCGACGAGCGCAGATATCTGCATGGGCTTGACCCCGAGCAGGAGGATGTCGGCCTGCTCGGCGGCCTGGAGGTTGTCGGTCGTGACCTCAACGCCGAACTGAGCGGAGAGAGCGACGGCGCGCTCGGGGTGCTGGACGGTGGCGAGGATCTGGTCCGGTGCAAGGAGGTTGTTCTTGAGGAAGGCCTGAAGCAGAATGCCGCCCATCTTGCCCGCGCCGAGGATGGCCACGCGAAGGCCGGGCACGGCGGAAGCGGGGGTGGGGAGTTGATAGGCTTCGTCGTTCATCAGGAAAGGCTATCAGACGCTTCGGCGATCGCTTGCAGGGAGGGTGCGGGAAGACCTATTTGCCGGCGGCAATCCATGTATCGACGCGCTTTTCGAGCACGTCCATGGGGAGCGCGCCTGCATCGAGAACCACATCGTGGAAGGCGCTGAGCTTGAACTTCGGGCCGAGGGCGGTCTGGGCCTTGGCGCGTAGTTCGAGAATCTTGAGCTGGCCCATCTTGTAGCCGAGCGCCTGGGCGGGCCAGGCGATGTAACGGTCCACCTCGGACTGGATGTTGGTCTCGTCGATAGCCGAGTGGTCGTGGAAGAAGTCGACCATCTGCTGACGCGTCCAGTGCTGCGAGTGGACGCCTGTGTCGACGACGAGGCGAATTGCACGCCACATGTCGGATTCGAGACGGCCGTAATCGCTGTAGGGATCCTGGTAGAAGCCGATCTCCTTGCCGAGCCGCTCGCTGTAAAGACCCCAGCCCTCAGTGTAGGCGGTGTAGTCGCTATGTTTGCGAAACTCGGGGATGCCGGTCAGTTCTTGCGCGATAGAGATCTGGAGATGATGACCGGGAAGGCCTTCGTGGTAGGCGACTGCCTCAACGGGCGCGAGCGACCGCTCGGCGAAGTTTTTGGTGTGGACGTAGACGCGTCCGGGAGGGCTGCCGTCCGGGGTGCCGTTGTCGTAGTAGGCGGCGGACTGGTCTTTCTCCATGTAGGCGGGCACCGGCAGAACGACAAGCGGTGCCTTCGGCAGGCGTCCGAAGAGGTCGGCCAGGCGGGGCTTCATCTGTGCGATTGAGGCTTTGTAGTCCTCGACAAGGGCCTCGCGGGAGGCGGGATGCTCTTTCGGATTGGTCTTGAGCGCGGCGGAGAAGGTCTTGAGGTCGGGGTAGCCAAGCTGTTTTACGATCGCGAGCATCTCTGCCTCGTCACGATTCACTTCATCAAGGCCGATCTGGTGGATCTCGGTGGCGGACTTGGTGAGCGTGGTGCTTTGGCGAATGCGGAAGGCGTAGTAGGCGTCGCCATCCGGCAGCGCGGAGACACCCGGCTCTAGGCGTCCTTTGGCAATGTACTGGCCGCTGAGAAAGCGGGCGAACCGCTGGTAGGCGGGAACGACTTGCGTTTCGATGGCTTCGAGCATAGCCGCCGAGAGGCGCTTCTGCTCGGCGGCTGGGATGCGTGCCGGAAACCTCTTGAGCGGCGTGGCGAAGGGGCTTTCGGAAGCCTTGGTGCCCGCGATGTTCTGCGTCTGGACCAAGACTTTTTCAAGCAGGAACTTCGGGGGCATCCGCCCGTCTTCCATGCCGAGTTGCATGTTGGTGGTGATTTGCGCAAAGGCAGCGGGAATTTTGTTAAGGCGGGCGATGTAGTCTTCGTAGTCCTTGACCGTATCGAAGGAGACGCGGTCGACGAGCTGCGGGAGATCAGTGTGAAGGCCGTTGAACTGGTTCACCGGCATCTCCCACTCCTTGAACTTGGCGGCCTCCTGCGCGTCGATGAGGGAGCGCAGCATGAGGTCGGCGGAGACCTGGTCCTGATCTCCAAGACCGGTGAGGTCGATGGCGGCGAACTGCTCGATGTAGCGGCGCCCGCGCGCAAGCGAAGCATTGACCTCCTGCACGGAGTAGTCGGAGAGCTGGTCGTTATATCGTTTGTCGCCTATAGAGGAGGCGAACTCGGGAGAGTGCCGCAGCTGGTCCTGCCAGATCGTGTCGAAGAGGTTTGCGAGCGCCTTTACGCGCGCGGCGGGCGTGGCGTCCTGTGCTGTGGCGGCGTGGAAGAGCAGACCGCAGAAGAGAAGGAGAACGGAAGACAAGGAGCGGCTGGAGGGCACTTTCAACATGCCTCAGTCTACCGTCTGCCGCGCGGGTTGGGCTTAGCCGGTCAGGCCCTGGTTATCCATCTCGGAGGCGTCGAGCATTCGATAGAGTGTTGACCGGCTGATGCCAAGCACCTCCGAGGCGCGAAGCTTGTTGCCGGCGCAGCGGGTCAACACCTCCATGACATGACGCTGAACGACATCCTGGAGGCGTTCAAGGCTTTGTCCGACGGATGGCGATGCCGGTTCCGGTTCGGTTGCCGGCAGGGGCAGGTGCTCGGGTGCGATCATCGCGCCTTCGGCCAGCCCGACGGCAGTCTGAAGCACCTTGCGCATCTCACGTATGTTGAGCGGCCAGTCATGACGAGTCAACACGGTCATCGCTTCCGGCGTGATGCCGGCCGATCCGGGCATATGGCGCAGCAGCGTCTCGGCCACAAGCGGAATGTCTTCGACGCGATGGCGCAGGGGAGCGAGGCCGATCTCGACGGCGGCGACGCGCCGGTAGAGCTCTTCGCGCAGCCGGCCGGTGGTGGCCAGGGTGCGGAGTTCGCGGTCGTTGGAGGCGACGATGCGCAACTCACTGCGCTGGGAGCGAAGCGACTCCTGCTCCATCAGCTCGAGCAGACGTCCTTGGAGACGGAGCGCCATGCTCCCGATGCAGTCAATGTAGAGGGTACCGCGCCGCAGATCGCGCAGGACCTCGGGGGTCAGGTTCTCCTCGCGCAGGCTCTCGGCGAAATTGGTGTTGCGCCAGACCATGAAGGGACCAGTCGCGCGGGGGCTTCGCCGGTGCAGGGCGCGGGCGATGGTCTCCTTGCCGGTGCCGGCTTCGCCGGTGATCAGCGCGACCCGAAAGTAGGGCGCGATGCGCTGAAGTTGCGAGCGCACCCGCCGCATGGCTGCTCCTTCGCCGACCAGGTAACTCGCGTCGATGGTCTCCGCTTCCGCACCGCGGAGACAGGAGACGGCGGTGCATGGAGAGAGGGGGCCGCGTGTCGACATAGCTTATGGCTTCATCGGCAGAAGCGGGGAAGTAGTGAGCCGCCCTCAGGCTTCGTCAAGCAAGGACCGTTTGGAACATCCAATCCCCAGAGGCGGCTTGCGGCCGTTCCGGGGATTGTCTCTCATTATCCGAGAAAATTTACGCGTTGGTGGTGGCGCAGTAGGTGTCGAAGGCGCGCGCCAGCTCCTGCGCGATCGCGGGCGCGGTTGAGGTTTCGATAGCGGAGCGCTGCATCAGGTAGACGAGCTTGCCGTCGCGCAGGATGGCGATAGCGGGCGAAGTGGGCGGATGGCCACCGAAATAGCTTCGGGCACGCTCCGTGGCTTCGCGGTCCTGACCCGCAAAGACGGTTATGGCGTGGTCGGGCCTGGTGGTGTTCTGCATGGCCAAGCGAACCCCGGGCCGCATCTTGCCGGCGGCGCAACCGCAGATGGAGTTGACGACCAGCATGGTCGTGCCGGGCTTGGCGATCGCCGCGTCCACTTCGACGGCGTCGCGAGCCTCCTGTAAGCCGGCGCGGGTCAGCTCTTCACGCATGGGGATCAGCATAATCTCTGGGTACATTGAATCCTCCGGGAAGTTCTTAGGTTGAGTGTGGACGAATATCGACGCAGTTTCATCCCAATCTGGTTTGATTGTACGACCGACGGCGGGAACGTGCCATGCGGGCGCGTGTCCAGCCGATGACGCTCATGTACTCTAGGCGTGCAGGAGCGGCCCAATGGATATACAAGAACAAGTTCCTCTCGCGCCTTTTACTACCATGCGCGTGGGCGGCCCGGCACGATTGCTGGCGCGCGTTACCAGTGGGGCCGAGTTGCTGGAAGCGGTCTACTTTGCCCGTTCGCGGCAGCTGCCCATCTTTTCTCTCGGCGGGGGCAGCAATTTGCTGGTCACCGATGCGGGCTTTCCCGGGCTTGTGCTGCAACTGGCCTTTTCGGCGTCTTCCATCCGGTCCGACAACCTCTTCGCTGTGGGGGGCGGGACCGACTGGAACCACTTTGGGCGGGAAGTGTGGGCGACGGGGCTTTACGGACTGGAATGCCTGGCGGGAATTCCCGGGATGGTCGGCGGAAGCCCCATACAGAACATCGGCGCTTACGGCCAAGACGTGTCCCAAACCATCGACTCGATCCGGGCGCTCGATCTCAGCACGCTGGATTACGTCACGCTTCAGAATCGAGACTGCGGCTTCGGCTATCGCACCAGCATCTTCAACACGACGCAGCCTAATCGTTACATCGTTCTCAGCGTGACGTTCCGCTTCGATCCATCCGCCGGTCCAAACCTCAGTTACGGCGATCTCGAGCGCCGCTTCCAGGGGTCCAAGACTCCGCCCAAGCCCATGGAGGTCTACCATGCGGTCCGCGGCATCCGCAGGGCTAAAGGGATGTTGCTGGTTGAAGGCGACCCGAACTGCCGCAGCGCGGGGTCTTTCTTTAAGAACCCCACTCTTCCGTGCAACGAGTTAGGCAGGATTGCCGCGACCGCTCACGTTGCCGAATCGATGGTTCCCCACTGGCCGCCTCCGACGGAGGATGACGGCAGCAAAGTCAAACTCTCCGCGGCCTGGTTGGTTGAACAGGCGGGCTTTCAGAAGGGCTTCACCATGGGGGCGGCCGGTATCTCTTCGCGTCATTCGCTCGCTCTTATCAATCGCGGCGGCGCGACCTACGCCGATATTGCCGAACTGCGCGACACCATTGCCGGCGAGGTCGAACGGCGCTTCGAGATCACGCTGGAACAGGAGCCTGTACAGATCGGGAGCTAGAGGCGGCTAGCGCTTCAGTTGTCGCAGCAGCCGTTCGCGTTCTTCCGCCAGAACCTGCGTCGCCGGGCCCTGCTGGACGATCTTGCCGGAGTCGAGCCGCAAGATCTCCGCGTCCAGGAGAAAAGCCTCTCCTATGTCGTGGGTCACGGAGAGGACCGGAACCGACAGCCGCTCGAGCCAAACGCGCAACGATGCCGCAAGCGCATCGCGCAGAGTGTAATCGAGCCCGTTGAAAGGTTCGTCCAGGAGCAGCAGCACACCGGGCACGGTTGCAGCCGAGACGACCGCGCGAGCCACGTTGACGCGCTGGCGTTCGCCGCCGCTCAGAGCTTCCGGTAACTGGTCCGCGAGTGCCTGGAGGCGAAACAGTTGCAGCGCATCGTCGAGATGCTGGTGCACCTCTTTGGTCCTGGATGAGATGTCTGCGCCCCACAGGATGTTCTGACGCACCGTCATCCGTGGGAAGAGCCTTGCTGCCTGGCTTGCGGTGCGGACAGGCCGCCGGTGCGCCGGAACGCGGATGCCGCGTTGTGTATCCAGCAGAGCGCGGTCTCTTACTGCGATGCGGCCCTGATCCGGCGTCGCGAAGCCTTGAATCATGCGCAGAATCGTCGTCTTGCCGCTGCCTGACTCGCCGAAGAGGATGGTCCATGGAGCGGCCAGGCTCAGGTCCATGTCGAAGCGCAGTGCGCCTTGAACGTGGCTGAAGCTGACACACAACGTTTGCTCGTTAGTCGGC
>CAXTWP010000039.1:7053-10642 GCA_964247945.1 uncultured Acidobacteriaceae bacterium
CGTAGATGTCGTGCAGGGTGCTCACCTCGGGTGCTCCTCCCGCGCTCCGCGGGCAGGAGATAGATGAGCAGGAGGGAAGCCAGCGCGAAGCCGGTCAGCAACAGCGCCGTGCGGTTGGCCGCGGCATAGTTGAACTCCTGCACGTCGTCATAGAGCGCGATCGAGAGGGTGCGCGTCGCGCCGGGTATGTTGCCTCCCAGCATCAGCACCACGCCGAACTCACCGACCGTGTGTGTAAAGGTGAGGATGGCAGCCGTCAGCAATGAGCCGTGCGTCATTGGCAGGACGATCCGTAGAAAGGTCTTGGCGGGATGAACCCCCAGTCCGGCGGAAGCCTCGAGGTAGGAGCGGTCCATGCCTTGAAAGCCCGCCACCAGCGGCTGCACCGCAAAGGGGAGGCTATAGACGATCGACCCGAGCAGCAGTCCCGCAAAGCTGAAGGCGAGCGGATGGCCTGTCAGCCGGACGACCATGCTTCCGACTGGCGTCAGCGGTCCGAGCGCGATCAGCAGATAGAAGCCGATGACGGTCGGCGGAAGCACCAGAGGAAGCGCCACCAGGGACTGGGCGAATGCACGCGGCTTGCCCGATCCCGATGCTACCCACCACGCCAGCGGTACCGCCAATGACAGCAGGACGAGCGTTGTTGTCAGGGCAAGTCTCAGGGTCAGCAGCAGCGCGGCGAGATCCACTGCGCCAGTGTACCCACTTTATGAGGGGTTAGTTCACCGGGTCGAGGCCATACTTCGGCAAGTTCGCCTGGATCGCTGGGGAGGTTAGCCAGTCCATGAACGCATGGGCGTCGCTCCGCGCGGGCGAGGCCCTAAGAATGACCCCGTACTGGACGATCTTTGGATAGCTTACCGATGGAACGCGCACGTAGGTGCCGATCTCCTGGAAGTGCGCCGATGTTGCCGCAGTAAGAGAGATCAGGCCAAGCTGCGCGTTGCCTGACTCCACGAACTGAGCGGTTTGGGCGATGTTTTCGGCGACGACGAGCCTCGGGGCAACCTGATCGTAGAGCTTCAGGTAATGCAACGCGCTTGCGGCGGCGCGGCCGTAGGGGGCGTGGAGTTCGTTGGCGATGGCCAATGACTTGAGCCGAGGATCGGAGAGCGCCTCCAAGTGCAACGGCTGGAAGGGCGAGTCTTTGCGCGCCCACAGTACCAGCGTCCCTTTCGCATAGGCGATCGGCGATTTGGTGTCCGCCATGTCCGCCGCCACGACCTTTTCAGGAAAGGTGAAGTCCGCGCCGAGGAAGACATCGACCGGGGAGCCGCTGAGGATCTGTGTCGCCAAGGTAGACGATGAGCCGTAGCTCACCACTACCTTGATGCCGGTGGCGTGCTCGAAGGCTTCCGCGAGGATCGGCATGACGGGCTGCAGGTCGGCCGCGGCGGCTATGCGTACTTGACGAGATTGCGCCGCGGAGGCCGCCTGGGAGGTGGCGGATTGTCCCGGAAAGGACCCGAAGCAGGCTGCGGTGACGGCGGTCAGCAGCATAAAGAGCTTTGGTCGGCCTAGCCTCTTACGGTAGGCTGTACCTGGTAGGAAACACGGTAACGTATATGGCGGCACACCAGTTACGATGCACGGAATGCGACTCGCGGATCGGCGGAAGCGAGGTGGCGAGCGAATTCCGCTGCCCGCTGTGCGGCGGCTTGTACGAGGTGATCTATCCGTGGTCGCTGACACCTTCCGGCACCGGGGCTAAGCTGCCTAACCCCAGCGCGCTGCGCCACCTGTGGGAAGAGCGCCGCACGTCGACGCTGCCGATCGACCAGTCAGGCGTCTGGCGTTTCCGCGATCTGCTGCCCATCGTCTCCGATTTTCAGCATGCCGTCACCCTGCGGGAAGGCAACACGCCGCTCTACGATCTGCCGCGCTGCGCCAAGGCCGCCGGCATCGACTGGCTCCTGGCCAAGCACCAGGGCATGAATCCGACCGGCTCCTTTAAGGACACAGGGATGACGGCGGCGCTTTCGGTGGCAGCGGAGCGTGGGTTTGAGTGGGTCGCCTGCGCATCCACCGGAAACACTTCGGCGGCGATGGCCGCTTATGCGGCGCGCGCGGGCCTGCGGAGTATCGTTCTTATCCCGGAGGGCAAGATCGCCTGGGGCAAGCTCTCGCAATCGATGGATTACGGCGCGTTGACCTTCCAGTTGAAGACCGACTTCGACGGCTGCGTCAAGATCCTGACCGAGTTGGTCCGACGTTTTCCGATCTACCTGCTTAATTCGGTCAACCCGTACAGGCTGGAGGGCCAAAAGACCCCGGCCTTTGAGATTCTGGAGCAGCTCGACTGGCAGGTGCCGGAGCACCTTGTCGTACCCGGCGGCAACCTCGCCAACTCCGCCGCGCTGGGCAAGGGCTTCAGCGAGATGCGCCACCTCGGCCTCATCCAGCGCATCCCCAAGATCAGCGTCATCCAGGCCTCGGGGGCGAATCCGCTTTACCGCTGGTTCCTGGACTCAAACCAGCAGATGCAGCCTGTCCGCGCCGAGACCCGTGCCTCCGCCATCCGCATCGGCAATCCGGCTAGCTGGCGCAAGTCCGCCGCTGTGATCGAGGGCATGGGCGGGTGGTGCGAAGACGTCTCCGAGCAGGAGATCGCGCTGGCCAAGGCCCAGATCGGTGCCGAAGGCGTGGGCTGCGAACCGGCCTCCGCAGTTACGCTGGCGGGCCTTAAGAAGCTCGTTGCCCATGGTAAAGTGACGCCCGAGGAGCGCGTCGTCCTGCTCCTCACCGGCCATACCCTAAAAGACTCGGACTACACGATCCACTATCACCGCGACGAACTGCTGACCGCAGAAGAGTCCGCCGAAATCATGCCCGGCGACCGCACTCTGCACGCCGCCCTTCGCAAGCCTCCTATGGTTCTCGACGCCGATTCTGATGTGGTTCTGCGGACGCTGGAAGTCCACATGAACACCCTTCAACCGGCATGACGGTCCTGGTTGCCCAACCGCTTCGCCTCCGCCTTCCCGCCACCTCCGCCAACCTCGGCCCAGGCTTTGACGCCCTTGGTCTGGCAATGGCGTTGTATTTGGAGATCCGAGCCGAGTCTTCGCTTGTCTTCCACATCGAAGCGAGCGGTCGTGACGCCGCTCTCTGCGCAGACACCGAGACCAGCCTCATCCTCACCACCTATCGCAATCTGCTCGGTCCCGCCGCGCTGCCGCTCACGCTGAAGCTCCACAACGAGATCCCACTGGGCATGGGCTGTGGATCGTCGGCGGCGGCGCTCCTCGCCGGCGTCCTGCTGGCCAACCACTTTGGCCGGCTTGGCTGGAGCGGCCAGGAGGTTGTGGAAGAGGCGTGTCGCCGGGAAGGCCATCCGGACAACGTCGCCGCCTGCTTCTACGGCGGCATGACGAGCTCCGCTTGCCTGCAACGGGGAGACGGGGGAGTTAAAGTCGTGACCGCAACCTGCGGCCGAGACCTGCGGTGGCGGCTTCTGCTGGCGTTGCCGGGTGCCGGCCTGGCCACCGCCAAGGCACGCGCTCTGCTGCCCGCCACCTACGCCCGCACGGATGCCGTCGCGAATGTTCAGGCCACGGCGCTCCTTGTCTCTGCCTTTGCCCTTGAT
>CAXTWP010000039.1:10652-14300 GCA_964247945.1 uncultured Acidobacteriaceae bacterium
CTTGATCGCCCGGACCTCCTGCGCTATGCGATGCGCGACCGCCTTCACCAGCCATTTCGCATGGAGGTTTGCCCGCTGCTCTCCAGACTGCTGCCGCTGCTCGACGAATCATCTGGGACGGGCATTTACGGGGTGGCGCTCAGCGGTGCCGGCCCCGCGGTTCTGCTCATTGCCGCTGCCGAAGCGAATGTCGATCTGCTAATCGGAGGCATTCGCAGCCACAGTGAAGATTCCTCACTGGAAGTCATCTCGGCGACCATTGCGGGCGGCTTCAGGGATGATCCTTTGTGCTCACCTTCTTTGACTTTGTGACGCCTCCTTTACAGGAGCATAAATTTCTTCTAATCTGATGACGTAGGCAGTTCTGGGGAGGGCTGCTTCACCGCCCGTCGACCTCGAATATACGAGGTCCGGGCGTTTCCTTTTTGGAAGAAACTCCCGGCTTTATCGTGCATCTACTAATAAGTACGTGACATTACGCCCCTGAACTGCCGGATAGGCAGCAAGCGACACAAGGCCGGCGGGAGGAGATGGAATGGCGGGACAATTTGTGACGGAAGTGAGCGACGCAACCTTTGAGCAGGAGGTGCTGCAATCGCAGCAGCCTGTATTGGTGGACTTTTGGGCAGCCTGGTGCGGTCCGTGCCGTGCGCTTGCGCCTGTTGTCGACGAGGTTGCGAACCAGTACAACGGCCAGCTTAAGGTGATGAAGATGGATGTGGACAAGAACAATACCACGCCCGCGCGTTACGGCATCCGTGGCATTCCGGCGCTGCTTATCTTCAAGGGCGGGCAGGTTGCCGACCAGATCGTCGGCTTCGTCCCCAAGGATACAATTGACAAGTCGTTGAGCAAGGTCCTGGCGGCCAAGGTACTTGCCTAAACGCCAACTCCACAGAACACGGCCCGGCGCAACAAGCCGGGCCTTCGTACTTTCAGATCCCGTTTTACACTGAATCCATGCTGGAGTGGATGCTGTTTCGCGCGATCATGGTGGCCTTCTTCATTCTGGCCAACGCATTCTTCGTCGCGGCCGAATTTGCCCTGGTAAGCATCCGCGAGACACGAGTGGAGCAGTTGATCGCCCATGGCCGCCCCGGGGCGCGCTCCCCGCGGAAGCTGAAGCACGGGATCGATGAGTTCCTGCCGGCGGTTCAGTTCGGCGTAACGCTGGCGGCGCTGGCGCTGGGCTGGATCGGCGAACCCGCGGTGACCGAGATGCTGCTTCGGCTGGCCGGGCGCTTTCTGACCCTTACCCCGCCGCATCTGCTGGTCTACGCGCATGCCGCGGCGATCGCCATTTCGTTCAGTGTCATCACCTACTTTGAGGTGCTGCTGGGAGAGCTGGTACCGAAGTCGCTCGCGCTCCAGCGGTCAGAGCGGATCGCCCTCGCGGTGGCCGGTCCCATGGATGTGTTTATCCGTATGACGCGTCCCGCCGTGCGCCTGATGAACGGCTCAGCGACCTTGGTGCTGCGGCTGTTTCGGGCACCGTTGCGTGGGGAAGGTGCTGTTCATTCGCCGGAGGAACTGAAGCTGATCGCCACCGCGACGCGACGCATGGGGCTGCTGCAGACGTTTCAAGAGGAGATCATCCATCGGGCCATCGAACTGAACCATGTAACTGTGCGGGAGATCATGACACCGCGAGGCCGCATCTTTTCTCTTCCGGCGGACCTACCGATTGAAGCGGCGAGCGCGCGCATCATCGACGAGCAGCACTCCCGTGTGCCCGTCTACGATCCGCGAGAAGGAGCCGAGCACATTATCGGGATTGTTTATTCGAAAGACATTGCCCGCTTGATGCACTTTCGCGGCATTGCGCTCGGCTTTGGGCCGGAGGAACCGCAGTCGAACCTGACGCTGCGCAACGTGATGCGGGAGGCGATGTTCGTTCCCGAGACCAAGCTGGCGGTGGAACTGCTTCAAGAGTTCCAGGAGGGCCGCCGCCAATTGGCCATCGTGGTGGACGAGTTTGGCTCCACGGCCGGCATTGTTAGCGCGGAGGACGCTCTTGAACAGATTGTGGGCGAACTGGAGGACGAGTTCGATGTTGCCGCCGCGGTTGTGCCGCTGAACGCTACGGGCGCGCTGACCCTTGACGGCACTGCCACGCTGCGCGACCTGAGCACCCAATTGC
Organism: uncultured Acidobacteriaceae bacterium; assembly: GCA_964247945.1. Classification (GTDB taxonomy): domain Bacteria; phylum Acidobacteriota; class Terriglobia; order Terriglobales; family Acidobacteriaceae; genus Edaphobacter. The sequence goes on from CAXTWP010000039.1 coordinate 12,793, forward strand.
GCTGGGTCTTCCCGCGGGAGCCGGGAGTGGAGACGCTCGCCGGTTTCCTGCTTACCCACCTCGGGCACATCCCGCAGGCGGGAGAGTCGATGATCTACGATGGCCGTCGCTACACCGTTATGGGGATGGCCGGCCGCCGTATCGGCCTGGTGCGCGTGGAGACGCTCGCCGAGGCAGAGGTGGCGCAGGATGCAGAGAAAGAAGCCGTCGCATGACTCTGCGCTCGCTGGGCAGGCCGGTGCGCCGTATCCTGGTCACCCTTCCCGTCCTTTGGGTGGTCGTCTCGGTTGTCTTCCTGCTGATCCATTTGGTTCCGGGCGACCCGATTGTGCAGATGCTGGGGGAGGGAGCGACGGCGACGGATGTATCGGCGCTGCGTCACGCGTATGGGCTGGACCAGCCGCTGAGACGGCAGTATGCGGCCTACTGGCGCGGCATCGCGCACGGGAACCTGGGCGAGTCGCTGCGGTTGCACGACTCGGTGCTGCACCTGGTCGCGCAGCGCTACCCGTATACGCTTGAGTTGACGATGGCGGCGCTGCTCCTCGGAATGGCTCTGGCGTTTCCAGCGGGCATCTGGTCGGCGCTGCGTCGGAATCGATGGCAGGACCGGCTGCTGGGTGTGCTCTCGCTGGGTGGGTTGTCGTTCCCCAACTTTGCACTGGGGCCGCTTCTGGTTTTGTTCTTTTCGATCTATCTGGGATGGCTGCCGGTTTCGGGCGCGGGCAGCGGGGGGTTCAGTTTGTTGACTCACCTGCTGCTGCCAGCGGTGACGCTTGGGTTGGGTTTGGCGGCGGTCTTGACGCGGATGGTGCGGACGGCGTTGCTTGAGGAACTGAGCCAGGACTATGTCCGCACGGCAAGAGCGAAGGGACTGACGGAAGGGCGCGTGGTGTACCGGCACGCGCTGCCGAATGCGCTGATCCCGGTGCTGACGGTGCTGGGGCTACAGTTCGGCAGCCTGCTCTCCGGGGCGATTGTGACGGAGACAATCTTCAGCTGGCCGGGGATCGGGCGGCTGACTTTGTCGGCGATCTCAAACCGCGACTATGCGCTGGTGCAGGGCTGCATCCTGGCGGTGGGCCTGACGTATGTGGCAGTGAACCTGCTTACAGACGTGGCGTATACGCTGGCCAATCCGCGGCTGAGAGTGTGATCTTTTACTTTGTAACGATCGATCTCAAGATCTTGAAAACAAAGGATCGAGCAGGGTCGATCTGGGTCTCTCTTTCGGCTTGCGACCGCCTGTGTCGGCTTGTCGGCGAAGCGTTCTCATTCCAGGCTGTTTGCCTGATCGTGCGGAGCCGGATCGCAATTTCCCCTTCGGGAGTTAAAACAAGAAAACGAGTGGATCTCCGCAGCGGTTGCGGCCTTGATTTCCATCTTAGCATTTGGAGTGAAACTAATGTGCAACACGGAAGTCTTTTGAAATGTTTCACTTGCAGGTATTTGGGGCTTGACAAGGTTTTCGGGCATTTGGCCGTGCCTTAGGAGCGTTGCAGTTTGTG
>CAXTWP010000040.1:0-508 GCA_964247945.1 uncultured Acidobacteriaceae bacterium
CACACATGGTCGGAAACCTTCGTCGTACTTTCGCTGAGTATCGGCTGCATCGAAAACGGAACGCGGGGAGCCTGACCGGCAGCCGCTAGGGGGAGCAGGGAAAGAAAGGAAAAGAGCAGCTTCTTGGTCATATCGTTCTTCTCCGTTGAAGCCACCACACTGTCTGTCTGGGCTGCCGATACGACTTCAATTGAGACTTCACTCGATCAGCATCCTTCTGCTATCTACATACTAATCGTTGTAGCTAAATGGATTCGGCAATCACAGAAAGAGGCCGCATATTTCATCATCTCGTAGAGGCTTTGCGAAAGCCGTCAAGACGCGTTAGGCTTTTAGCAGTCGCGGAAACGACAGTCTAACGGAGCGATGCGCTGGTAGGCTGTCGAGTACAAGTCAATCATGCTTTCCCTCTGATTCGACCAGCGTCTCCAGTGCAACTGCCTCGTGCTAGTTGCGTCGGCCAGGCTACAAGGCTGAATAAGCTAAAGGAGCGCTACTATGCAAAGAC
>CAXTWP010000040.1:518-14190 GCA_964247945.1 uncultured Acidobacteriaceae bacterium
GCGGGTTTGCTTTCATCGTTTCTACCTCTGATTTGTCCTGGAGAGGACGTAAACACGTCCTGGGCCAAGCATAGAAACATTCTCTTAGAGAAAATCGGTGGACATTCCGACAAGCGTCCGGAGGTGGATTGAGGCGAGTTGCGGAAAATGCTCGTCAACAGGGCAATTGTGGGAACAGCCAACCTGGATGTCTCGTGACCACTTTGGATAAGCTCACCCCAATGCCGTCTTTGAGTCCGTTGTGGGTATGTGTGACGGCATTGAGAGCCGAACCGGTGGCCTACACGCTTCTGGATCTCTCCTCGTACTTATTGTCCGTTCCTGAGGGTACCCTCATACACTCTTCAGAAATGCTGTGTTCGACTGGAAGTGGATGAAATTGCTGGTTGTAGAGGATGAGCGGAAGATGCGGGAGCTGCTGGCCGACGTTCTGGTGCGCGAGCATCATACCGTTACGCTCGCCAGGACAGGACATGAGGGCCTTGATCTCGCAGCCGATCCTCACTTCGATGCAATTGTGCTGGATCGTATGCTACCGGGGATAGATGGTGTGGAGATCGTTCGACGCCTGCGCCAGGCGTTTTGTCGCACACCGATCCTGATGCTCACCGCGCGGGACGCGGTGGGAGATGTCGTCTCGGGCCTCGACGCCGGTGTCGACGACTATTTGACAAAGCCGTTCGCCATCGCTGAGCTGCTGGCTCGTTTGCGAGCGCTGCAGCGCAGGCAGCCATCGCTGCAGCCACAAGTCATAAAGTTTGGTCCTCTGGAGTTGAGTGTCGACAGTCGGCGCTTTCGCCAGAACGGGCGCGAGCTGCGCCTCACCGGAACAGAATTCCGAATTCTTGAGCAGCTGATGCGACAACCGGATAAGGTTCATCGGAGAGCCAGTCTGATTCGGGCGATCTGGGGCGACGACTGTTCCGTCGAGGAAAATACCCTAGACGTCTTTATCAAGCAGTTACGCGTCAAGATTGAGGCAGATCATCCCATCCGCATGATTCAGACGGTTCGCGGCCTCGGCTATCGCCTTTCTGTGGAGCCTTGATGCCACGTTCTCTACGCCTTCGAGCAAAGCTCGCTTTAGCCTTTACCGCCGTCTCGACCCTCCTCTTCAGCACGCTTGGAGGCGCGCTCTATCTGGTCATGTCCTATCAGCTCAACGACGCGGCAGACGCGGAACTGTGGGCGCGTGCGTCCAACGTGGAAGCTTTCCTAGAGCGCAAGGATACGCAGGGGCAGGTTGCTTCCCTGGCGGACCAGTTACGCGAGCATTCCGGTCTATCCAGTAAGGAAGACTCTCTAAAGCTGCAGGATGGAGCAGGCGATGTCGTTTATCAGAGCGGCGCTATGTCCCAGACGCCGGACCGAGGGTTACCTGAGCAGCCCTATCAATTTCAGGATGGCCATCATCACGTCTACCGCGTTCTTACCGTCCCTGTTCGCCTATCGAACGGTGACCATATGCTTACCGTGGCGAGCGACCGTTCCGAGTATTACGAAGCCTTACTGCTTGTGGGAACACTTCTTCTACTTGGCATTCCGGTCGTTATCGTGCTGTCTTCTGCAGGGGGTGCCTGGATGAGTGGCCGCGCGCTTTCGCCCGTACGCACGATTGTCGCCACCCTGCGAACGATCAATAGCCGGCGCCTGACAGTACGACTTAAGGTCTCAGGAAATGGAGATGAGTTAGACCAGCTCTCCATCACCGCCAATGCCATGCTCGATGAACTTCACCACGCATTCGAACGCATTACTCGCTTCACCGCCGACGCCTCCCATGAGTTGCGGACGCCTCTGAGCCTGATCCGTGGTCACGCAGAGCTGCTTCTGAACCGCGACGCAGAAAAGGCAGAGGTGCTGCACCATGCCGATGAACTCCTGGAACAAGCCTCACGCATGCAAGCACTGATCGGAGACCTGCTTGCGCTGGCGCGTTCCGATGCGGATACAACGCAGCCGTTTGAAATGATCGATCCTGCCGATCTCGTTGAGCGTGCCGCCGCCGTAGGCCGGCAACTGGCCGGATCAAAAGGTATCCAGTTCACTCTTCGGCCAATCGTTTCTGTCCATCCTCTCTTCGGAGATGATGCGGCCCTCTTCCGCGTCCTGCTCATCCTTCTCGACAATGCGATCCGGTACACACCCGGGGGAGGATGTGTATCGCTCGAACTTTGCACCTCGGCGGCGGCCTGCTCTTTCTCCGTTCAAGACAACGGAACCGGTATCAAGGAAGAAAATCTAAGCCTCATTTTTGATCGATTCTTTCGTGAAGACTCATCACGCGATCGCGAGAGCGGTGGCACTGGCTTGGGCTTGTCTATCGCCCAATCGATCGTGCTTGCACATGGCGGCACCATCGCAGCAGACAGCAACGTCCTGCGAGGCACAGTGGTGCGGTTCGCTATTCCGCACGGCTCTGAAGTTCGCCCCTCGTCATGAAATCTTCAGAGACTCGGTTCTAACCTGCGGATATGAAAGCTTTCCGTGCCGGCATCCTTCTTTTGCTAATTACCCCCCTTGCCTTACAAGTGTCAGCGCAAGTAAGTTCTAGCGTGAATGGCATTGCAGGCGATGCAACGGGTGCAATTGTTTCAAACATGCAGGTGGTCGCTGTAGACGTCAACGGCAAGGAAGCTGCAAGAATTGCGACCGGCAGCGACGGGCACTTTACTCTGCGGGACCTGGTCGAGGGCACTTACACCCTGACGAACCAGGCGACCAACGGCTTCGGCCGCGCGAAGCTTTCGGTAACCGTCAAGTCGAAGATGCAGGACGTAAGACTTGTCATTCCTGTAGCCTCAGTCGAGCAGACCGTGACCGTCACGGAGCCCTCCGTGTCAACCGAAGCAAATGCCAACAAGGACACGGTCGACTTAAGCAGCGACTCGCTCGAATCCTTGCCCGTCTTCGACCAGGATTACATTGCTACCCTCACGCCATTTCTGGATCAGTCATCGCTCGGCACGGGGGGTGCACAGATCACGATTGACGGCGTGCCCGCGAACATTCTGAACATCACCCCTTCTGCAATCAAGTCGATCAGGATCAACAACGATCCTTACTCCGCCGAATCGAATCGCCCCGGCCGCGCCCGGATCGATATTTTTACTAAACAGCCGGGAAAAGATTTCCACGGTACGTTGAACCTTACCTTTCGCGACTCTGCCCTTAACGCCGCCAACTATTTCGCACCGATCAAGGCGGCGGAGCAGAGGCGCATCTACGAAGGCTCCCTTCTTGGCCCGCTCTACAAAGCATATGGCTTTCTCCTTTCCGCCAATCGCCGCGAGCAGGATCTTGCCGCATCCATACATGCAATCGGACCGCAAGGATTAATTGCATCGAACGTCGCTACGCCTACCCGGGACGACTCGGTCAACTTTAGGGTAGCGCGCGACTTCAGCGCTACCCACTCTGCATACCTGCAATACCGGTATGGCGACAGTTCCGCAATCAATCAGGGCGTGGGCGGCCTTGTGTTGCCGGAAGCAGGCAGTAACGCTACCTCACGCGAAGATCAGATCACCTTCAATGATCGTCTGGTCCTCACACCAAATCTGGTGAACTCTTTCGGAATCACCCTCGAGAAAAGCAGGGATACCGTTCAAAGTGTTACCTCCGCGCCATCAGTGACGGTGAACGGTGCTTTTACCGGTGGCGGCGCGCAGGCCGACCTTAATCGCACAGAGGATACGCTCTTGTTCAATGAGGTGGTCAGCTGGAGCCATGGCCGTCACTTCGTTCGCTTCGGCGCGAATGTTCCTCAGCTAAGCCGTCGTATCTGGGACGACCGCACCAATCGACTCGGCACGTTCGGCTTCGCCAGCCTTGCCGATTACCAGAGTAGCCATCCCTACGTGTACACCGTCCAGCAGGGCCTCGGCCGTAGCGTGTACTGGTTTAACGAGATCGGCGGCTTCGTTCAGGACCAGGTGAAGCTCTCGAATACGGTTTCACTATCGCTTGGCCTGCGCTACGACTGGCAAACCTATCTGAACGACAACAACAATTTCGCCCCCCGCGCCTCGCTTGCGTGGGCACCCGCAAAGGGCTCGGGCACCGTCTTTCGTCTGGGATCGGGCGTTTTCTTCGACCGGACAGGCGGCGACACGCTTTCGAACGTCACCCTTCACGACGGCGTTCGATTGCGGTCCTATCAGGTAGAAAATCCAGGCTTTCCAAATCCAAATGTCAATCTAGCAACCCTGCCGTCAAATTATGTCCGCTTTTCTCCTGCAATCCGCACGCCCTATTCTATCCAGTACAGTGCGGGGGTCGAGCAGAAACTGTTCAGCAAGGCGACCCTTACGGTCGGCTACAGGGGCTCCGTTGGTATCGGCCTGTTGCGTTCTCGCGATACGAATGCGCCAGTTGGTCCCGCCTATTCCACTCGTCCGGACCCAGCGGCGGGTTCTTACCAATCCGTCGAAAGCGAAGGAAGACAACTGGTCAACGCTCTGGACGTTAATTATCAGGGCAATGTGAGCAGATGGTTTACTGGTCTGGCGCAATACACGCTCAGCCGCACATTCAATAACACCAACGGCATCTTCTTTCTGCCACAGAATCAACTGAACCCAAATGGAGAGTGGGGCCGCTCCAGCGCCGATAGACTTCACCGCCTCAATGTCCTAGGGAACTTCGCGTTTGGCAAATGGTATGCGGTGGGTGCATCCCTCACCGCCTACTCCGCCGCACCCTATACTGAGACGCTCGGTACCGACCCGTACGGGGACGGCCTGGGCAACGCGCGGCCAGTCGGCGTGCCGAGAAATTCGCTTCAGGGCGGAAGCGATGTCAGTCTTGACCTTAGGTGGGCGCACGATTGGAACGTCACAAAAGCAAAGGGCGATCAAGCGAAGGTGCTGACCTTCGGTGTGGATGCCTTCGACGTCCTGAATCACCCAGACTTTACAACTTACTCTGGCAGTCTCAGTTCGCCGCTCTTCGGCCAGCCAACAGTCGCTCTAGCGGGGCGCCAAATCCAGCTCACGGCGCGCTTCAAATTCTAGGAATCTTATAAAAGATGTTTGATGAGGCTGTGCTGATCGTGTTGCACGTTCGATTCTGGAGGGCTCGTCTAATGTGTGGTGTACATCGTTTACTTTGGCTAGCAGAAAAGCCACGCCCTGTGTAGCGGTCCCGCGGCATGCGGGATAAAGAGCTTGCCGTCCATGCTGTCGATAGGGATAGCGAGGACGTGCACTGCGCTACGTTCGAAACTGCTTGCCAGGCTTCCCAAGGGGTCAACCGGTCCGCGTAGACCGAACGGACTTGAGGAAGCGCATGGCTGCCGAAAGCGCCACATTTAAGAACTTTGTGAAGGAGTACCTTCCCAAAGTGATCGCTCGTTTGTACCCGAAGCTGGCTTGAAGTACCGTCATAAGAATCAGCCTTAGAGACGACCGGTAGCCGTCTCGTTTCCTAAGGTCGAAGGATGCCCGTCCTTATCGCGCGATGGAGGGTTTCGTCTAGGCTATGCCGGGCATCATCGGTCCAAGAGCCTCGACAGAAGATTGGGTAGAAATTTAGATTTGGTCACAACCCAGCCCCATCGAGAAATCTGTACATAGCCACAATGCGTCCGTCCGACGCTTTGATAACATCCATACCCGTTAACGCCGGAGCAATACCAACGGCTCCGAAAGCCCAGCGCGTTCGCGCCGCGTCCGGAATCTCGTCGATCTCCCCCAACTGCAGGAAGTTATACTCAGGGTATCTCCGCAGTAGCCCAGCAGCAGCTTGTTCAATGGCGCGCAGTCCCACATATGTGCCTTCGGCACTCCACAACACGCCGTCCGCAGCCCAGAGCTCCTTCAAAGCCCCCCTACGCTTTCTTCCGTCGCGCTGGTTACAAACATGTGATAGATTCCGTTCTAAAAGCGCCGAAAGTTTTGTCATGCGGCTCCAGAGTCAGCTCGAGTGCAACGCCCGTAGAACTTCAAGAACGCCTGTTGGACAACAGGGTTCTCTCAAGCCTTGAGAGAGATTCGGTAAAGCGCGTTTTCGGCATCGGCAGCTACATACATGGAGCCGTCAGATCCTACCGTCAGGCCACCCGATCTCACGTAGGGCTGCTGTAGACGGCCCACCAGAAAGTTTGCGCGACTAGCGTAATCTCTCCTGTGGAGGGAGCAAGGATCAGTAGGCGCCCACCCTCGATGTCAAGTATCGCGACAGACCCATCCGGGGTTGTTGCAATCGCTCTTACTGTGCCCAGATTTTCCGCAACCACGGTGACCTTTCGATCCTGGAGATTCACACGCAGAAGCCGACCCACTGCAGCTTCCGACACATAAACCTTCCCATCTCCAGCGTCTGCGAGTCCGGCAGGAAGCTGAAGACCCTCCGCGAGAACGTCCCTCTGCTCACCTGAGATACGAAGAATCCGGCCGGCAAGCGGTTCGGTGATTACAAGGGTACCGTCGTCCAATTCAATTGCGGCTCCCGGCATGTTCAAGCCAGAGACCTCTCGGATCAGTTCTCCCTTGAGATCAAAGATCTGAACTACGCCAAAGAGCTCACCGGTCAACAACACATTGTTCCGGTGGACGCTTACGGCGACAGGAAACTTCAGGTCTGTCGCCACGGCGCGAGCGATGTCACGCACCTCTTTCGTTCGCGGGTTGATGACCCGGTAGGCACCCGTATCCGCCACATGCAAAAGGTCTCCGCTGGCGTCCGTGGACACCGCAAGGGCACGAGGAAAGCCAAGCTTGCCCGTGACAACGGTCCGGCTTGCTCCACTGTCTGGGTCGACTTCATAGATGGCGTTGTCGGGCATGCCGCTGACGTAGAAAAGACCGTTCGGCCCAACGACCATATTGTCGGTTGCGGATGGAAGTCGCGCGACCAGACGCCGGGTCCATGCGTCGGCGGCCTCCTCCATCGCGAACAGCTCTCCAGTTCTGTCATCGAGAACGAAGAGGCGATCTTTCTTATCGAATCGAACCGCTCCCGGCTTTTTAAAACCTTCAGCAAGGACGGCAGTCGCACCGGTTTCGGGGTGAATCCTGACCACCTGCCCCCGATCCCACGAAGGGCCGTAAATCATGCCGTCCGGACCGTACTGGAAGGCGTTGATCCCGCCCGTATCGGACGCAACGAGCCGAGGAGATGCGATGCCTGCGAGATCGATTTCCCATAAGCCTTCCCCCATAAAGACTTGGCCGACAAATAGACGCTTGCCGTCACGCGTAAAGGCAATGGAGTTCACACCAGGTAGACCGGAGGCCAGATCTTTGATTTCCCCATCAAGCGTTCTCATGCGAACCACGCCTTCAAGAAACGCGGTCCAGACCATATCGCCACTCGCACTGAATGCCAGGTCATCCGCTTCGCCTGCTGGTGGACCCACAATAGTCTCGGTCGCGCCAGTGGTCACATCCAGGGCAAAGATGCTTTCGCCCCCGACACTTGCAGCGAAGAGTCGCCCATCCGGACCAAACGCCACTCCATTGATTGTGTGGAAGCCTGACGCTTCCACGATCTGTTCGATCACAAAACCCGGTTCCATGACGATAGATGAAATACTCCCGATTGCGCCGTTGGGAGAGGTTATTAATGCCGGTTGGATCAAAGTGCCATCGTTCATTTGGAATCCTTTCCTCTACTTCGATTTCGATACTTCTGTCCGCTAGACCGCGAAGCGGGGGTTCTAATGCGCTTCGGTTTCGTTGAGGAACGTAAGAAGGGTATGGGCGATCTCGTCCCGCTGAGTCTCCATGGCCGCGCCATGCGTGATCGGGATTGTCATTGCCCTGGCATGCTTCATCAGCCCTGCCAGCGCCTCAGCCTGCGAACCTAGATGCTCTTCTTCCCGAGGCATCAACTCAAGAATCAGTGCAGACGCAGGGATACGAGAGACGGCTTCCGCCAAGTCAAAGGCGAAGACCGCTTCATAGATCGGAGCCACACTGCGCCAGCCGAGCAGAAAATCAATTGCCTTGGCCTCGGCGGCCAGCATAAATTCAGGGTCGACCGGTAATCCCGTAAACAACTTCTCGGGCCACCACTCGGCGTCCAGCGTGAGCTTGGTATTCAACCATTCGCGAAGCATGCGGGATTTCGGATCGCTCGTCTCGTTCTGACTGGAGTGGTACCGATCGAAAATCGGTTGCATCGCGGCCCTGCGCACGGCCTCGTCGGGAAGGATGCTGTGCGGCTGACCTGCCAGGATCAGTTTGTCGAGATACCTTGGATAATCTGCTGCAAGGGCAGCTGCGACCTTGTTTCCCGTGTGCATTCCAAAGACATGGGTACGCTCTATCCCCAGCGCGTCGAGAAAGCCTGCGATACCATTGGCTATTGCCGGTACAGAAGCAGGAACAGGCAGAGAGTAGGAGTTCCCCAACCCTGGCAGGTCCGGCGCAACCACATGGAAGTAGAGTGCGAGCAAAGGCATGAGCCGTTCGAAGAAGCGGTAACTGCGAGGCGTCTCCCCAAGCAGGACGAGATGTTCTCCCCAGCCGGCTTCGGCGTAGTGCAACTGGCCGTCTGCCGTGTCTGCATAGGCCTTACGCAGCGAATGCTTCATCTTCAGTCTCCTTCGAATCAAGCATTGTCGCTGTTCCCTCGAGGATCAAATCAGATTTAAATTCCCTTTGGTGATTCCTTCTTTAGATCAAGATTCTTGAGGCTCGATTGCGGCATCTAAGCCATTCAGTAGCGCATACACGCCATCAGCTAGGCCCATGCAAGATCTAGCCGCATTCGCAGAGCAATCGCTGGTCACCTTTCAGAAAATGAGAATCGACGGAGATAGCACGGCCGCTCACAGAGAACCGTATGGGCAATTAATGGGCAGTGTTCGAGGGCTTCTCTCCGTCGAGGACAGCGCGGCACGTTGGGCGATTCCGGCCACACACGGCATCTGGATTCCGCCAGACCATCTTCACGCCATACGTTGCCATGGCAGCTTTCAAGGATGGCTGGTACTTGTCGCGGCACCGGCTTGTGCTAACTTGCCCACAAGTCCACGCATTATTTCTGCGAATGGGTTACTTCGAGAGGCCATAAGCCGCGCGATGCAATGGAGCGATGTTCCTCGTACAGCGGCGCAGCACCCCCTGGTAACGGTGGTGCTGGACGAGATCGCGCCTTTGGCGCACGAAAACCTGGGAATCCTCCTGCCCCAAACCCCCGAGGTGCTGGTAGTTGTGACCGGAATACTGAATGATCTGAACGACTGCAGAAACCTGGAGGCCTGGGCGCAATGGGGGCACACCTCCGTTCGAACCCTTTCTCGACGCTTCCCCCTCGAAACCGGCTTCACCTTTACGCAGTGGCGGCAACAGGCCAAGCTGCTGCGAGCGTTAGAGATGCTTGCCGAAGGTCTATCCGTCACGACCATTGCTCTCGAACTCGGCTATGCGAACGTAAGCGCCTTTATAGCGCTGTTTCGCCGCACCTTCGGGGTCACCCCGGCCCGCTACGCGCCAGAACAGTCAGTGTATGAGGGCGAATGCATCGGGCAACTCAGGGCAATGCCGAACGTCTCTGCCGATGAAAGGTCCTTGCCATAAAGGCTACGCCTTCGTTCCCGGAATTTAGACCATATCTCGGTGGCTACTGGATTAGGTGCTTCCTGAATCTCGGTCACATCCCGGGACCGGCCGCTCCCTGCTGCTTCTGCATTTTGCAGCTTCCATCTATTGGCTTTGACGTCCAGGATGAGTAGCCATAAGGTCAGAGACGCTCCGCCCACAATAGCAGGCACCATGATCCACGGAACGAATAAGCGGTTGCCAAGCGCGGGCCACAAGAAGATAAGGTAAGCGCCACCAGCCAGAGCCATGAGCACGCCTAGTATGCGGGGCACCGCGGACTGCTGTTCACCCATCTTCCTAAAGCCCTTCAGACGACTGGCTCGCCATAACGACCTTTCCTAAAAAGATGTCGTCCCTTCGGAGATTGTGATGTCGCCTCAACAAGTGCATCGGACCCGTTCGCAACAATCTTCGCTGCCGCTGTTTTAAGACATTCAGCGACGAAGAGTTGGACTGAAGAGCAAGCGGAATACGCCCTTGTGGGGCTGGCAAAGGACGTTGTTCTGCGTGATTGGGAACATTTATTGCATTCGACCTGAAACCCAACTTGCATGCGAACCGAAATCTAAAAACGGTACTCCTTGGATTAAGCGCACGATTGGCGCGCCCATGAGGAGAGGTAAACCGTGAGCTTCACTAAAAATGTCGGAAGCGGAGAACGCTGGCTGCGCTTGTGCGGAGGAGTCCTAATGATCGTCCGCGGCCTGGTATTTCTGCGGGGTATGGTCGTGGAGTATATCGTTGCAGGTGCCGGATGCATCACCTGTTGTACCGGTCTGCTGCGATGGTGTCCCGTGTGCGCGCTCGGTGGCAGAGATCTTTCGGAGACATCCTAAGTGCCACGCACACACTACGATGAGCGCTTGCTAGAGGCAGCCCGCGGCGGAGATCGCGAGTCCATTCTTTCGCTGCTCGTGCTTGCACAGCCGGACCTTCGTCGTTACGCCGCGCAGGCGTGCACCACGTCGGATGATGTGAATGATGCGGTACAGGAAGCTCTATGGATCCTCTATCGCCGCGTGGGGACACTGCGGACCGTAGCCTCCTTCTCTGGCTGGCTGTTCGCCATCATCCGCAGGGAATGCTTTCGTCTGGCCCGGAAGGTTCTTGGAGTAAAGGCCGGCATCGAAGAGATCGAAAACGATCGCCGCTTTTCCCATAGGCCTCAGCTGGAGTTGAGCATCGATCTTGCTCGCGCGATCGAGTCGCTTCCAGAGCACTATCGAGAGATCGTGCTTCTTCGTGACGTGGAAGAACTCACGATCAACGAAATAGCGTCCAGGTTGGGCAGAACACGTGAAGCCGTCAAAGGGAATCTTCACCGTGCCCGACTGCTGCTCCGGGAGTATCTCTGTTCCTGATTCAAACTAAACTTGGGAGGTTGTTCTTGATGACGCAGAGTTGCCCTCTTCCGTTCGCCAGCAAATCCGCTGCCGAGCATGTCCTGCGTGGGGTTCTCGGCGTGGTGGCCATCCTTGTCGCCCTCAGGCTCGGCTACACCTACCCGATCGCTTCGGTGGGCCTTGGTATTCTAGCGCTCGTCTCTTTTCGTGGGTGCCCGATGTGTTGGGTTGCAGGTATGGTCGGCACCCTTCAGCAAAGAGTCAAGCACTGAGGTGCTGTCGTTCACTGGATTGGTGCTGTGAGAAATAAGAACGTGCAGCACGGACAGCTTTATCGAACCACCCAAAGGAGAAATCATGTCTGAGTATCAAAGCCCTAACGATCTCTCGCTAGCCAAAGATCTCGCGAAGCTCGCGCCCCAGGAAGCTCAGGCCTTTATGGGTCTGAAGAATACGGCAGAACGGAGCGACGGCGTCATTCCAGCCAAGTATCGTGAACTGATCTCGATCGGCGTGGCGCTCACGACGCAATGCGCCTACTGCATCGACGCTCACACGAAGAACGCGGCCGAGGCAGGCGCGACTCGGGAAGAAATAGCAGAGGTCGTCTTCATCGCCGCCGCTCTCCGGGCGGGAGCAGCCGTGGGACATGGTCTGCTCGCATTGCGCCTGTTTGATCAGGCCGCAGCACGGTAGATGCTCCCTGTACTGCCGGCTCGCTCAACTGACATCAGGCGCATATCGGTACCTAATCGCTGTGGCTGACGAATCCTGGGTCCCAGGACCGTTACATGTAATGACTCTGACAGTCTCCTCGCGCTCGCGGCACCAAACGTCAAAATCGTAGGTTAGCTATATAAATGATGCGGATAGCTCCTTTGCGCGTGATGTGTCTCGCTCTTGTAGACACTCGCGTACGGCCGGATACCCTCGCGCAAAAGCTCTATCGCCGTTTGACCAATGTGGTCGTCGCGACGATCAACTATCGCCGTTTAGCCGAGTACAGCACGCGATCCCTGGTACATGCTTTGGCGGCGCCCGATCTTCGTGCCGAGTTGGTGGAGATGAGTCTGCGGGTCGGCGCCACTATTTACATTCGCCAGAATCAGGCTGTCCTTGCACGGGCTGATCTCCGCCCCGGCTTGCGTCACATCGCGATTCCCACAGCCGTCATTGTGGGCGCGGAAGACCGACTGACTCCAGTGAACATGGCCGAAGAGATTCACGCGCTCATTCCCGGATCGACTTTGCGCATTCTGAACAGCTGCGGGCATCTTCCTCCTATCGAAAAACCAGAGGAGATGGCTAGAATCTTATTGGAACTGCTTAGAAGGACGGCTTGAGGACTGAGCGCCCTTCTGCGCAAGCAGCTTACGAGCAGGTCAGTCCACCCAACCTTAAGGTTGGACCCTTCTTTGCCTCATACCCTCTTCTTCCCTTTGCAAAAGCATTACAGCTTCCTCAAGGAATTGGGAGGTCTGCTCAAGCCGTGATGCTCCCATCTGGGCAACCAATTCCTGAGCCCAGACATTGAACCCTGACTCCATGCCCACCAACACCGCTCGGCCTCTCTTGGTGAGTCGAGGACGGAGTCTCCGCTGATCGTTAGGGTCTGCCGAGGTCCGGACCAAACCTTCTGTTTGCAATTCAGCCAAAAGCCTGTGAACGGATTGACGGGAGTAGCCAGTCACCTTGGCGATAGCTGACGCGGAAACATCACCCAGTTCGATCCTAATGAGCACTCTCCATCGTGCGGCGCTTTGTTGAAATCGCGAGTTCATTGCATCGCCATGTTTCAGGACAGCGGAATGCGCAGCGAAGACAGCACGGGTGAAACGTCGAAAGCGTCGAGCGTCGTCGTTCAGGGTTTCGAGCGGGTCTGTCAACATGTTGACAGATTCATTGCCTGGGCCGAACATAGTGTTAGAACGTTCGCTTGTCTTGCTCGTGTTGTTTCGTTTCTTCATCCGCACATGGGCCTTCACTGTTCCTAGGTGAAACGCGAACCCAGGTCGTGATTGGAAACCAAACTGACCGGGTATACCTTTATCGTATTACGCCCAAAGCAGCCAAGTTGCTGCTGTGGTGAGCACCAAGGCCGATCCCGGGTGCAAACATCACCGTGAAAGGAAAACATTATGAGCCACCAAGAGCAGGAAGCGTCGAACACGGCGCTTGGCCTCGTCAAGGCGTTCTTTGCCGCCAAAGAACGCCATGATCTCGACGCAACGATGAAGCTGTTCAGCGACGACGCGCTGTACATTTTCCCTCTAGCTGCCTCCGGGAAACAGGAGAACTGGTTCACCTACGAGGGCAAAGAAGCCGTCACCAAGTACCAGGGTCAAGTGTTGGAACGTTTCAAGCAGATCAAGATGCTCGAACCTAGATACTTCGTCAGTACGGATGCCAGCAATGTCTTTGTGGAGTCGAGGGGCGACTACATCGCTCAGGACGGCACCGCCTACAACAACGTCTACATCTTCAAGTTCGTGATCCGCGATGGAAAGATCGCAGAAGGGTACGAATACGAGAACCCCGTGACGTACGCCAAGTTAGCAGGTCTGCCTATCGGCTAGCCATCCTCGTAGCGCACCGGAGCCCTCCATGACCTTCTGGAGGGCTTTGTGTGCCACAGACTCTGTTTCGGTATCGAAGAATACCCTTCTCGCCAGATAGCGTCACAATGGGTGCGAGATCGCCGATGCACTCACCGACACCGGGTTACTAGGGCGTGTTCACACTATGAGTTAGGTTTCTGTTAAACTGTTCTTACCGATG
>CAXTWP010000041.1:0-14112 GCA_964247945.1 uncultured Acidobacteriaceae bacterium
GTCCTTTAAGGAAGGAGTGCTTCGGTATCGCCACGCTATAATGGCGTACGGCAGTTGGTGCCCCGCTGCTCAGGCCAGCATCCAAACCCTGCCGCGCATCGTCCAATAAGTGTTTCTTCTGCTGTCACTTCGCCGGCCAAGGAAAGTACCCCTATGACGTTGCATCGCCGTACTTTCTCGATACTGCCTCGCTCTCCCTTTCGTTTTGCCTGCCTTCTTCCAGTCGCTATGTTGATGCTGGGGGTGCAGGCACTTTACGCGCAGACGACTTCGCCCAAAGGTACAGTGACCGCGCCCGCAGCTGCCGCGCCCGCAGTTGACCACGCCGCTTCCTACTATCATTACGGCCTGGCGCATTTGTATGAAGAGCTTGCGGTCAACGCGGGACGCCCTGACTACGCCACGCAGGCGGTCGAAGAGTACAAGCTGGCCTTGAACGCCGACCCGAACTCGGTCGCGTTGCAGAATGGGCTGGCGGACCTGTACTTCAAGATCGGTCGCATCCGCGAGGCTGTCACCACGGCTCAGGAGCAGGTCAAGAAGGATCCTAACGATCTGGCCGCGCACCAGTTGCTTGGGCGCGTTTATCTGCGCTCGCTGGGCGATGGGCAGGGCGCGCAGTCGGGCGAGATGTTGCAGTTGGCGATCACGGAGTACGAGAAGCTGGCGCAGTTAAAGCCGCAAGACGTGGAAACGCACCTGCTTCTCGGCCAGCTTTACGGGTTGAACCACGACTCCGCCAAGGCTGAGGCAGAGTTCAAGGCGGCGCAGAAGATCGACGCCAACTCGGAAGAAGTGGTGCTGAACATGGCACGGCTTTACGGGGAACAAGGCGATGCGCTGCGCGCCGCCGACACCCTGTCCGCCGTTCCGGTTACGGACCGCACCGCGCGCATGGAGTTCGCCCTTGGGGCAAGCTACGACCAGTTGAAGAAGCCGAAAGAGGCCGCGGCCGCCTACCAGCGGGCTCTTGATATCGAACCCGACAACCTGGACACGGAGCGGGGTCTGGCGACTGCGCTGTTGACCGATGATCAACTCGATGCCGCGCTCAAAGTTCTTCAACAGATCGTCGCCGCCGAGCCGCAGGACGCCACCTCACAGATTCATATTTCGGAGATCCAGCGAAGGCAGGGCCATTATGATGAGGCGCTCGCCACGCTCAAGAAGGCGAAGCCGCTGGCGCAGGACTCAGCCGAGTTGAGCTACAACGAAGCGCTTATCTACGATTCGCTGGGTCGGTACAACGACGCGGTCAACGTCTTGACGACGCTGCTCAAATCCTCCGAGCACCCCGACGGGAAGTATGCCGACGGCGAAAAAGCCAATCGCGCTATCTTCCTCGACCGGCTCGGAATCATCTACCGCGAGGAGAATAAGACGGCGGAATCTGTCGCCGCGTACAAGCAGATCACCGCGATGGGCGGGGAGTATACCTTGCGTGGTTACCAGGGCCAGGTGGACGCCTACCGTGATGCCCACCAGTGGAAAGAGGCTACCGCTGTCGCCGCCGAGGCCGCCAAGGCACTGCCGAAGGAGCGTGGCGTTCAGCTGATGTATGCCGGGCAGCTGGCGGATTCGGGCAAGGTCGACGACGCGCTCGCCCTGGCGAAGGGCCAGATGGACGGTGCGCCGCAGGACGATCGGGAGGTCGAGATCGCGCTCGCCAACATCGATATTCGGCTTCATCGCTGGCAGGATGCCGCGGCCGAACTGGACAAAGCCGATGCAAACTCCCCCAAGCAGGAAGACAAGCTC
Source organism: uncultured Acidobacteriaceae bacterium (assembly GCA_964247945.1). Lineage (GTDB taxonomy): Bacteria > Acidobacteriota > Terriglobia > Terriglobales > Acidobacteriaceae > Edaphobacter. The sequence goes on from CAXTWP010000041.1 coordinate 1,759, forward strand.
TATGTCTACTTTATGCGCGGTACGCTCGCCGATCGTCAGAAGCTCTATGACGACGCCGAGGCGCAGTTTCGTAAAGCGCTCGCGATCGATCCGCAGAACTCCACCGTGCTTAATTATCTGGGATACATGTTTGCCGACCGCGGCGTAAAGCTGCCCGAAGCACTTTCCATGATACGGAAGGCGGTCGAACTCGATCCGCAAAATTACGCGTATCTCGACTCGCTCGGCTGGGTGTATTTCAAGTCGGGCCAGTACGCGCTGGCCGAGGAGAACCTGCGTAAGGCGAATGAGCGCGGCGCAACCGACCCCACCGTCCACGATCATCTGGGCGAGGTGTACGAAAAAACCGGCAAGCTGAAGCTGGCCGTCTCGCAGTGGGAGCGCTCCATGAGCGAGTACGCCCACTCGCTGCCCGCCGATGCCGACCCAGTCGACGTAGCCAAGGTACAGCACAAGCTGGAAAACGCGCGCGTCAAGCTGGCCAAAGTGACCGTGGCCTCTGGGCGGGACGCAAAACAGCAGTAAGCCGGCGCTAATCGCTGTTCCGCTACACTCAAGACGATGATTCCTACCAGCCTTCAGCGCTGCGCCGTGACAGAGGCGGCGGACGGAGCTCTATTTTCGCGGGTGTATCCCGCACCGCTGCGCGCCTCGCGCACTCCATTTCAGCGAGACCGCGAGCGGATTGTGCAGGCGCGTGCCTTCCGCCGGCTAGCGGGTAAGACGCAGGTGTTTACCAGCCGCGCCTCGGACCACTTTCGCAGCCGTCTGACCCACACCATCGAAGTCGTGCAGATCGCCCGCGACGTCGCCGCCGCGCTGGGCCTCAATGAGGACCTCGCGGAGACTCTTGCTCTCGTCCATGACATCGGGCACCCGCCGTTTGGTCACGCCGGCGAGCGTGCACTCGACCTTTGCCTGCGCCGTCACGGCTCCCGCTTTGACCACAACGTCCATGCGCTGCGCATCGTCGAGCACTTCGAGCAGCGCTATGCCGCGCATCGCGGGCTGAACCTGACCCTCGGCGTGCGTGAGGGCATTATCAAGCACTCGCGCGACTACGTTGCCGCCGAGCATCCCAGCCTCGCGGACTACCTGCTGGACCAGCGTCCGCCGCTCGAAGCGCAACTCATCGACCTGGCGGATGAGATCGCCTACCTGACCGCTGATCTCGACGATGGCGTGGAGTCCGGCCTGCTTGAGATTGGCCACGTCCGTGAGCATGTGGAGGTGTTGGCGCGGTGCTTTGCGCAGGTTGAGCAGGTTCATGCCGGTGTCGATGAAAAGTTTCTCTTCAACGAAGCCTTACAGCTGATGCAGAACGTCCTGACCGACGATCTGATCGCCACCATACGGCGGAATGTAGAGGCGATCGGCGCGCAGTCGCTGGCGGACATTCGCGGCTACCCGCGACGGCTGGCGGTTTTTTCGGCGGAGGTTGAGACGGAGCGTATCCAGGAGAAGCGCTATCTCCATGAGACGCTTTACACCTGCAGTGCGCTGGCGCTGGAGCATGACAAAGCGGAGGAGGTCGTCACCGCGCTGTTCAACTACTGGATTGAGGAGCCGGAAGAGCTGCCGCTTGGCTACTTTGAGGAAGTACGCGAAGAAGGACTGGCGCGCGTGGTCGCCGACTATATCGCCGGCATGACCGACAGCTTTATCCTGCTGCAATACGCGGCGGTGAAGCGGGCCATCCGCCGCTAACGCGTTTACTGATGCTCTGCTCGGCGCCCTCGCCAAAATTTATCTGCGCGATCGTAGAGGCTGTCTATAACTAAGGCAGGTCCGTTTTCGCCAGAGGAGAGCCTAATTCTTACCACCCCTTTGAGCTTTACGCTGTATTCGCCATTGCGCGATCGGCAACTACAAAATGCTATTTCGGGGCAGCATTTCTAAAAGGGCTGCTAACCACACGAAAGCTGAAAGACTGTACATCATCCACCGTGCCCATCCGACTTGAATGGTCAGTTTTGTAACCGCAAACAGGATGATCGAGACGCCGAATAAAACAAAGGGATCATCAAAGATTGAGTGAAGCCTATGATGGGCAAGAATCCTTGCAATTCCGCCAACAAACAAAATAAGACCGAACGTCAGTAAACCAAATCTAGGCCAAGGTATCCATTCGTTTCGTTTTGTAGCTTCCATTGAGACTCCTCTCGAAGTGGGCTCTCTGTGACGGAGACACATATACCGCCACAGAGATTGATTGCCCGTTAGACTCAGGCTAACTCTGGTTTCCAATTACGCTCGGGTCTTGGCCGGTAAGACATTGGTTGTACCCGCCTAACACGGCAATAGCGCAGTTAGCGCCGGCTGGGGGGCTGATTAAGCCGTACGCACCACACAAGCCGAGGCCAATTGCAAGTACTTGGTCGCAGGTGTAGTCTGCCGTGGATAGACACGGTTTCCCGGTAGGGGAAGTAAGGAAGCTGATAGGTGCATTCTTTTCACGCTGACGCTCGATTGCGATCATTTCTGCTTGAATGTCTAGCAGAGCGAGGGCATACTTTCGGTGCCATTGCTTCTTTGGATCACCTGTAAGAAGGCCGCGACTATGTGAATCGATTCGTTCAGCCAAGATAAGTCTTGCGGCGTTGATGGTTTCATGACACGTGTTGTATATGCACAACATATCAGTCTGCTTCAGTAAAACTGTAGATTGAGCAAACAGATTCATCATGCCAGTCACTTGAGGACTGTTAGCAGGCGTGTTGGTCTGGGCTCGACTAGGCAGAATGAGGCTGAGCGTTAGTAGGAGTAAACAAATTTTGCGGGGGGGGACAGGTGAAGATGGAATGCATAAGGCTCCTATCGTACAAACATCGTTGACGGCGGAGGAGGCTCTTTTATGAAGCAAGAGTTTATGACATCTGTTGAATAGGCGTGGCGTTACAACATGAGTAGTTCTATGTCAAGCAAATTTCCCCGTCGTGTTTGGGGCAAACTATGTTGCGGCAACTTGGCCATTCAGTCTCCGTGAGATCCCTCACGCACGGCTTTGGAGCGGCTTGGAGATGTTTTCGAGCGATTTGCCGGCCGCCTCCACCCCGATCGTCCACTCACAGCCCGCCGCAAACAGCATGAGCACAGAACCGAGCAAATAGCCCACAGCGATGTGTGCTTTCGACCCTGATTCGATCAGCACGCCGAAGAGGATGGGTGCTCCTACGCCCCCGGCCAGCGTTCCGACGGCGTAGAAGACGGCAATTGCCAAGGCGCGTATCTCCAAGGGAAAGATTTCGCTTACGGTAAGGTACGCCGCGCTGGCGGCGCTTGACGCGACGAAGAAGATGATGGCGAAGCAGATGTTCAGGCCCTTTACGCCGATCATTCCGTGGGCGAAGGGGAAGCAAATCGCCGCCAGCAGCAGCCCGGCGATCCCGTAGGTCGCGGTGATCATCGGTTTGCGGCCAATTCTGTCAAAGAGCGGGCCAAGAACGATTGGACCCAGGAAGCTGCCTAACGCAAAGGGAAGCAGTTGCATGGGTAGCTGGGCATCGGTCAGATGGAAGAACTTCTTGACTACCAGGCCGTAGGTAAAGAAGATCGCGTTGAAGAAGAAGGACTGGCCCACCATCAGGGCCAAAGCCAGGAAGGAGCGCTGCCGATTGTCGACCGCCATGCTGTGGAAGATCTCGGTCCAAGGGGTGTGGTCGCGGACGGTAAGCTTCAGTTTTTCGCCTTCAGGGGCGGACAGTTCGCCATGCCTCTGCTTTACCTTGGCCTCGATGCCGTCGACGATCCTGTTGGCATCGTCCTCGCGGCCGCGCAGCATCAGCCAGCGCGGGCTTTCGGGTACGGCGAGGCGTAACAGCAGTACCAGCAGCCCGAGTGTGCCGCCGATGCCAAAAGCATAGCGCCAGCCGGCGTGCTCGGCTATGCCATGGTGGCCGAGCAGATAGATGGAAGCGAGCGCGCCGAGGGAGGCTCCGATCCAGAAGGTGGCGTTGACGAAGAGGTCGACCGTGCCGCGGACTTTGCTGGGGATCAGCTCGTCAACGGCCGAGTTGATGGCCGCGTACTCGCCGCCGATGCCCACACCGGTGAAGAAACGGCATATCGAGAAGCTGAGCACGTTGAAGGAGAATGCCGTGCAGACGGTTGCGATGGAGTAGGTCGCCAAGGTCACCAGGAAGAGCTTCTTGCGTCCGAGCCGGTCGGTCAGGTAGCCGAAGAACAACGCGCCGAAGACCGCGCCCGCGAGGTAGATGGTGGCCGCGCCGGTGACCTGGGCGTCGCTCAGCGAGAGGCCCTGTTTGCTTTCGAGCACGCCTGAGAGCGAACCCACAAGCGTGACCTCAAGGCCATCCAGAAGCCAGGAGGTGCCCAGCGCGGTAATGATGCGCACGTGCCAGCGCGACCACGGCAGCCGGTCCATGCGCGCGGGGACGTCGGTTTCGATCATGCGTTCCTGCTCTTCGCTCGGCATGGCGGCCGCTCAACTTTCTTTCTTGATGATGCTGATCGCGCCGTTCCGTTCGAGGATCGCGTACTTGACCATGAAGATGGAGCTACACCCTTTGGTGCGCGCGGCCGCCATCACATCCTCGGGATCGAGACGGGCGTTGCGCATGGTTCGAGTCTGCCACTCACCATTCTGGATAAGGACCAACGGAACTCCGTCGACCATGGCTCCGATGCGGGGGGACAGCGTCTTGAGCCAACTGACCAGCCGGTGCATCAGCCCCACCGTCAGTATCGCCATCCCGCAGTTGGTGATCGAGCGGTCGTTACCCACGGTGGAAAGAATGATGACGCCGCCGATCAGGAAGACGATAACGAACTCGAAGAGCGTCATCTGTGCGCCCGGCCTGCGCGACAATACGCGCACGGTCAGGAGCAGGAAGAAGTAGCCGCAGACGGCATGAACAATCGTGTACATGGCTCACTGCACCTCAGGGCATCACCGCTACGTTCGCATGTACCGGCTGCCGGCCGGGAACCTGCAGATCGAAGTGAAAATATCCGGGCGCTGAGGGTTGCAGCGCAAATTCAACCGCTGCTGGCAACTGTGACGCCGGGAAGGTATACGTCAGACCGCCGTTCCCTACGTCGGTCGTCAGCGGTGCCGGGATGACGCGCTGGGTTCCCAACTCCTTCACCAGGCTCTCGCTTACATAGAGGCGCAGCTGCGAGTTCTGGATAGCGCCCGGGCCGAAGGAAACACGCATGAATGAGGGCGTGCCGGTTCGCTCGATGCGCTCATACTCGACCTGAAAGCTACCGTCGGGGCTTGTCTTTCGCGTTTTTGCCAAGGGTCCGCGGCCAAAGACACCCAGAAGGTCGAGCACCAGCAGCAGCAGAAAAAAGAGCCATACGGTGTGTTCGAACCTCCACCATTTCTCCTGGAACTCGAGGTCTTCACCTACGGCCACCTCATCGTTGATCTTGGCAACAGAATCTTCAACCGGCTTGGTAAGGTCTTCTGTGGTGGTCATGCTTGGCTACTCCTGTGACTGGTCATCCTGGCTTGCCTGGATCAGGCTGATCTCCCCATTGCGTTCAAGCACAGCGGTCTCGATCTGGTCGAGCGTTTGGATACCCTTGTCGCGGGCCGAGGCCATCACGTCGTCATCGGCCATCCGCATCATCTTCATCGTGCGGGAACGCCACCGGCCTTTCTCAAGAAGGACCAGTGGCGTCCCATCGAAGAAGCGGGCGATCTTCGGCGACCGCGAACGTGCCCACACCACGGCGTAGTGGGCGGAAGCCAGGGCGATGATCTGACAAAGCGCGTTGCTGTAGGAAGCGTCGTCGCCCACCATGGCCGTCAACGCCAGACCGCCTGTGAAGAAGACGATCACAAACTCGAATGGCGTCAGCTGCTTGCCCGGCCGCCGGCCGATGATCCGCATGATCAGGATCAAAAATATGTAACCGAAAAACGCGCGTAACACGGCAGCCATATCCGGCGGTCCCTGTATCCAAACGACGACATTGCTCCGCGTTTTTTCGCGCGAAACGTATGCAGGTAGAGTGCAAACGCGGGCAATAGGTTATCCAGCCTCGCCTCGGATTGAGGTCGCCTTCAATCAGGCGTAGCAGTCACGGAGGATGGTGAGGTGGCCGGCCGTAATGTAGGCGAGGGCGCGCACCGTGGTCGGCACACCCTTCACAAAGCCCGGGACCATAACGGTAGAGCGAGTTGGCCTCGGTGAGGGTGCCGAAGTAAACGGCGGCTTCGTCGAGCTGGGTGGCGAGGATGCGCAGAATGTCGCCGCTCGGAACCTGAGCGATGTAGTGGTGGTAGAAGGACGCGGACTCGGCGGGTTGGGGCGGGGTTGGATCGCTTGCATTTTACTCCTCCGACAATGCGGCCACCCCCGGCAGCGTCTTGCCCTCCAGAAACTCGAGGCTCGCTCCGCCGCCGGTCGAGATGTGCGTGATGCGGTCGGCGAAGCCGGATTTGTGGATGGCGGCCACCGAATCTACCCCGCCGACGATGGTGGTGCCGGCGTTTTCGGCGACCATGCTGGCGATGGCGTTGGTCCCGGCGGCAAAGGCAGGCATCTCGAAGACGCCCATGGGACCGTTCCAGAGCACGGTGCGGGCCTCGGCGATCTCGCGGGAGAACAGCTCGATGGTAGCGGGCCCGATGTCGAGCGCCATCTCGTCAACCGGAAACGGCCCGGTGCCGGAAAAGGTCTGCGTATGGGCGTCGGGCGAGAAGCGGTCGGCGAGAATGTGGTCGACCGGCAGCAGGAACTTGACGCCGTTGGCCTCGGCCTTTGCGAGCGCGGCGCGGGCGACCCCAACCTTGTCGGTCTCCACCAGCGATTTGCCGGTCTTTTGGCCTTGAGCGTTCAGGAAGGTATAGGCCATGCCGCCGCCGATGAGGATCGAATCAGCCTTGCTCAACAGGCTGTCAATGACTTCGATCTTGTCCGAGACCTTGGCACCGCCGATGATGGCGACAAAGGGGCGGTGCGGTTCTGTCAAGGCTTTCCCGAGGTAGGTTATTTCCTTCTCCATCAGCAGCCCCGCGGCGGACTGATGGACGTGATGCGTGATGCCCTCGGTTGAGGCGTGGGCGCGGTGCGCCGCCCCAAACGCATCGTTGACGTACACGTCGCAGAGGTTTGCAAGCTGCGCCGCAAAGGCGGGATCGTTCGCCTCTTCCCCTGCATGGAAACGGAGGTTTTCGAGCAACAAGGTCTGGCCCGAAGCGAGCTTGGTCGACAGCTCCGTGGCGATCTCGCCGACGCAGTCGGGGGCGAAAGCGACGTTCTCCCCAGCGTCCAGTACGTGGTCTAACATCGTGCGGAGATGGTCGACGAGCGGGCGGAGGCTCATCGTCTCCAGCGGCCTGCCTTTCGGCCGGCCGAGATGCGAGGCCAGGATGACCTTGGCCTTGCGGCGAAGCGCGTACTCGATGGTCGATAGGGTCTCGCGGATGCGGGTGTCGTCGGTGATCACGCCGTCCTTGATCGGCACGTTGAAGTCGACACGGATAAAGACGCGCTTGTGGGCGAGATCGAGGTCGCGGATGGAGAGCTTAGCCATGCGCTCAAGGATACGTCAGTCAGGCAAATGTGTGCTTAGAGGACCGTCAGAGAACGCATGATGACCACTTACTGCAGGTTCTCGTGGCTAAGTTCTTCATTGCGCCGCTCGATCGTCGCCGCCTCTCTCGGTGTCAGGCCTCGCAGCACCTCCAGCAGCTTGGCGGGTTCAAACGACGGCAGCTGAAAGTCCGCCTCTGGGTAATCCGCGTCGCCCGGAGCGCAGATCACGATAACTGGCAGCTTTGGCTGTTGTTCCTTTATCGCCCGGATCACCTCGTGGACCGAGGCATCGTTCAGCCCGCCGTCCAGCACCACGCCGTTGACTGCAGGAAATCGCTCAAACATCTCGCGGGCTTCCACCCCGCTGTACGCCGTCAGTACGTTGTACTTCGCTGTTTCAATCACCAGCTTGCGCGTGGAGATGCTGCCAGGGAATTCCCGGTCGATTACCAGATAACAGGGCCGAATCATGTCTCCATTATCCACGCGCGCGGTTCTTTTTGTTCGCTTGTGTACAAAGGAATCCTGCATCCGCACTCCTCTGCATCCAAACAGCAGTGTCAACGAGGGTCCTTATGTCCCAGCGTGCGCAACGCGTCAATCGAATCATCTTCTCGATCTTTCTTCTCATTCTCGCCGGGTGCCAGACCAAGGCTTCGCCCACGCCGGAGCACTTCATTACGGCTCTTAATACCTACTACAACGAGCGCTCGGAGTGCCTCTTTCCCGACGCACCCCGCTTTCCGTTTGAGACCGGCGACCCCGAAAAGACGCGGCAGATGGACTCGCTCGTCAAGGCGCAGCTGCTCACCGTCTCCCGCGAACTCGGCGGCCTGCACGCCAGCCGCTACACCCCTACCGATACCGGTGCCCGCGCCGCGCCGCGCTTCTGCTACGGCCATCGCGTAGTCAACGCCATCGACAGCTTTACCCCGCCCGCCAAGGCCGCCAACGGCCTGCCCGAGACCCAGGTCACTTACCGGTACGAGATCAAGGACGTCCCCATCTGGGCGCGCGCGGCTGAAGTCCAGGCCGCCTTTCCGAAGATGGCTCATGACGTGACCACGATCTCTACCGCTAAGGCCACGCTCGCCGGGACCATGGCCGGCTGGCAAATTCCCGACTGACTGTGGCACGTTCCGCGGAAATACTGTGACCTACATCCTTACCCTCCAAGTCGACCCCGCCTCTCAGGATTACTTCAACCGCCTGCGCCGGCAGTATTTCCCACCCGCTATCAACTACATCGACGCCCATGTCACCCTCTTCCACACTCTGCCGGAACTGCCTGAGATCCCGGACGCTTTAGCCGCGGCAGCATCGGCTCAAAGTTCCTTTGACCTTGCCGTCACCGGGCTGCGCTCTCTCGGCAAAGGCGTCGCCTACACGCTCGAAAGTGCCGTGCTCCAAACGTTACACCGCCGCCTTGCGACGGCCTGTGCCGAGCACCTTACCCCGCAGGACCGTCAGCGCTTCCAGCCCCACATAGTTGTTCAGAACAAAGTCACACCCGAGGCGGCGAAGACCCTCCTCCAGCACCTCAGGTCCACCTTCGCACCGGCGCGGGTCGAGGCCACTGGACTGTCGCTTTGGCATTACCGCAATGGGCCGTGGGAGCCGGCGCGGCTTTTCTCTTTCGCGCAGCCGTTAGTCTAGGAGCATGACGACGGCAACCATCGGCCTGGCCGACATCCAGGCGGCCCGCGAGCGGGTGCGCGACTCGATCTACTACTCGCCTTGCGCGTACTCGCAGACACTTTCGGCGCTCACCGGCCAGCACGTTTATCTGAAGCTTGAAAATCTTCAGATGACGGGCAGCTTCAAGGAGCGCGGGGCGCTCAACCGTATTGCCCTGCTTACCCCTGCGCAGGCAACTCGGGGCGTCGTCGCGGCCAGCGCAGGCAATCACGCTCAGGGCGTTGCTTACCATGCCGGTAAGCGAGGCATTCGGGCTACTATCGTGATGCCGCTGGCCACGCCGCTCGTCAAGGTCACCGCTACCCGCAGTTTCGGTGGAGAGGTCATCCTCCATGGCGCAAACTACGACGAGGCCTGCGAGGAAGCCACGCGCATCTGCGCCGCCGAGGACATGACCTTCATTCATCCGTTTGACGACGCCGATGTGATGGCCGGGCAAGGGACGATCGGCCTGGAACTGCTGGAGCAGGTCCCGGAACTCGAAGCGGTCGTCGTGCCCATCGGCGGCGGCGGCCTGATCGGCGGCATCGCCTGCGCGATCAAGGAGTCGCGTCCCAACATCCGAATTGTCGGCGTCCAGACCGCGCGTCTTGCGTCGATGCAGGCGGCCATCGTCAACCGCAGCCCCATCACCGTCGATCCCGCCACCACAATTGCCGACGGTATTGCCGTTCGTCGCGCCGGTGATGTCACCTATCCTTTGGTCGCCCGCTACGTCGACGAGATCGTGACGGTCGACGAGGACGAGATTGCGTCGTCCATCCTCGTCCTGCTGGAACGCGAAAAGACGCTGGCTGAAGGCGCTGGCGCTGCCGCGCTGGCGGCGCTGCTCCAGTACAGAACCAGCCTGAAGAACGCCCACACTGCTGTCCTCGTCTGTGGGGGCAACATCGACGTCACGCTGCTTTCGCGCATTATTGAGCGCGGCCTGGTGCAAGACGGCCGCCTGATCCTGCTGCGCATCCATCTGCTTGATCGTCCCGGCGCGTTGACCGACCTGACGCGCGTCATCGCCAGCCATCGCGTCAACATCGTCAACACCCTGTATAACCGCGCCTACTATGGTGTGAATCTCGGCGACACGGCGATCGACATTACGATGGAGACGCGCGGCCGCGACCAGGTGGAGGAACTGCTCGCCACACTTACGGCCGAAGGATACCGCCACAGTCGCGTCTTATAGATGTAGAGGACTAGCGCAATTGTTTTCGGCAATGGCAACAGAAGGCAGATGCGCCTCCCTAACGACACAAAGGCACGTGCGGCTCTTTACCGGTAAGAACTTAGCCTAGACCGGTTGCGGGTCGTTTATCTCTTCATGCGCGAAGGTCACTCCCGCGCCCCCACGTCGCTTCGCCCGGTACATCGCCTCGTCGGCGACGCAGTGCAGCTCCGACTTCTCGACCGCGTCGCGCGGCGCGACCGCAATGCCGATGCTGATATGCACGTCGATCAGATGCTGATCGATCGACACCGGCACGCATCCGGCCGCCATCATTGCGCCCGCGATAAAGCGTATGTGGTACTCGTCGGCCGCCTCCATCAGGATGGCGGTAAACTCATCGCCGCCGGTGCGCGCAAGCATATCGCGCGGCCCCAGGTTCCAGCTCAGCCGCTTCGCCAGCGCTTGCAGCAGGCCGTCACCGACGGGATGGCCGAAGGTATCGTTGATGTACTTGAACTTATCCACGTCGATCACCAGGCAAGCCACCGGCGTGTCGGTAAACTGCGATTCTTCAATGGCCTGCTCCAGCCGCGCATCGAACAGCCGCCGGTTTGGCAGGCCCGTCAGCGGGTCGTGCAGCGCAAGACTTTCAGCTTGCTGAAAATATTCATCCAGCAATAAGACAATCATGCCCGCCGCCGCCGCGTACCGCGGGATGTCGAGCAAGGTATCCGCAATATGCGCTTTGAGGCGCATCCAGGCCGCTGCTTGCACCGAGTAGGTAAACGCCCAAACCGCAAGGCCACCGGTCATCAATAACACACCGCGAGAGAGCCGCTGCGCAAACGCAAAGGTCAGGTAAGCCGCGCTTAGAAAAAGAATGCACAGCGTGGCGTCCACCACCGCATCCGAAGTTGCTTTAAAGAACGCGACCTCCGCCACCGCAAAGAGAGCGAAGACTGCGGCCAGATGATTGAAAGGCAAGCTCCGTTCGCGCGGTCGCAACCATAGATGCAACGCGGGAACCAGCAGCGCGACAATGCTGAGCACCCGCAATGGCGGGCTGGCGATCCCAAAAGCGAATAAGAACTCCTGCAAGAGCAGCGGTACAGCGATTTCAGCGATCAGCACCTTATTGGCCCGCGCTGCCCGGGTTTTGCTTGCCGCCAGGATGAAGCAAAGCGCGCAAAGCTCCGTCGTTGCCGTACAAAAAAACTCACCGGCCTTGCCCCGGAATCCCGCGCCCACTGGTATGGACATCATTAGAATTGCATAATGTGCCAGCAAGAACATCCAGCCCAGGAACCATACGTTGGTATGCGGCCCCGCACGCCGCACCAGCGGTCGGAAGCAGAACACAAACACCAATAAGGCGCAGAGCGCGGGAAGAACGTTGAGGTTCACAACGATACCGCCAGGTGGAGAAGTAACCTAGACACTACATCGGCTGCCGCCGGGATGCCAGTCAATCTTCGTTCCAGTTAGCTTATAGCTCAGACGTTGCCAGGGCAAGAAGTCATGCGCGTACCGTCTCCTTCTGATCCATGCTGAAGCGGGTCCGCCGCTTCTCCGTCTGCCGCTCCAGAGCAAGCGCGATCAGGCGGTCGATCAGCTTCTTGTACGGCACGCCGCTCGCCTTCCAGAGCTTCGGGTACATGCTGATGCTGGTAAATCCCGGCATGGTGTTGATTTCATTCAGAAAGATTGCAGGCTTGCTTCCTCTTCGCGCCGGCTCCATTAGGAAATCCACGCGCGCCAATCCGGCGCAGTCGCACGCCTGGAACGCTGCCAGCGCCATCGCCCGCACTTGGCGCTCCTCCCCCTTCGTCAGCTTTGCCGGGATGATCGGCATCGAGGCGTTGGAGTGATACTTCGCGTCGTAATCGTAAAACTCCGCCCCCGGCACGATCTCCCCCACGATCGAAGCCTTCGGTGTGTCGTTGCCGAGCACCGCTACTTCCAACTCGCGCGGCTTGGCTC
>CAXTWP010000042.1:0-2584 GCA_964247945.1 uncultured Acidobacteriaceae bacterium
GGGGCGTGGGGGGTTTATGATGCGGGCGTTGTAGGTGCGCCATATGGTTTCCAGCTCGTCGTCGGCTGGGGCGGAGTCGCGCGGCAGGCCGGAGGAGAAGGTGAGGCGCTCGGTGGCGGGGTTCCAGGACACCGAGGCGTCGGGCGTGAGGATGGACCAGCGCAGGATGGCGAAGCGCTCGGCGAAAAAGGGCGCGGCGAGGGGGAGAATGCGGTGGACGGGCTGGTACCAGGCGATGAAGTGCTCGCAATTATCGCTGAGCTCCTCCGTCGCGGCGTCGATCTCCGGCCAACATTCGGGGATCTCCGTGCGGGTCTCCCCGAAGGGCGTCGGAGTGGCGAGCAGCAGATGGTGCTCCTCATGCGCCTCGCGGCTGCCGCTGTCGACCAGCACCGGCTTGTAGTTCACCCGCAACCGAGAGCTGGCCGGGTTCGAGGACCTTGCGGAAGCGGACGAAGGCGTGCATCTTGTGAAGGTCGCGGCGGACCTGGCCTTCCAGGCGGAGCAACTGGGCGACGTCGGGGTCGACCTCAATTTTGAGCAGGTTCCGCTCGGTCTGGAGACGAAAGAGCAGGCGATAGAGGAGGTTCCAACGTTGCGGGTCGCGGTGACAGGCGGCGAACTTGGCGGCTTCGAGGAAGGCGCGTGGAACATTGGGATTAGCAATGGGGATACCGGTGGGCGCGGCTTCGGTATCTGTAATGAGTAAAAGGGTAGTGAGAACGGTGGCGTCCTGGAGGTCGATCTCCTCGGGTCGGAAGCCTTGGCGCAGGGCGTCGCGGGCGGCCTCGCGCCAGGCGGCGTAGTCGGGATGAAGGAGGAGCTGCTTCACCTTTAGGTATGGATGCCGCGCACGAGCTTAGCGTTCGAGGATGACAGCATATCTGTGGACCAGGGATCAACCGGCATAGGGCCTACTACCGGTCAGGAAGCGGCGGCTAAGCCATTTGCGCAGTGGTTCATCGTAGAGCTTCAAACAGGCGTACGCCACCGTCATGCTGACGGCGAAGAGCAGGACGCCCGCGATCGCCCCTCGCGGCGCGGGGACTTTATTGCGTGTGACCCAAGCGGTGTACAGGTATATCCACGGGTAGTGCGTGATATAGAGGGGGTAGGAGATGTCGCCGAGGAACTTGCAGAGTTTCGTTGAGAGGTTTCCGGTGAGGCTGCCTCCCGCGCCGAGGGAGACGATAAGCGGGAAGAGCACGATGATGCAGAACGACTCGTAGACACCGTTCTTCCACAGATAGACGGGTCCGCCGAATCGCGGAGAGGAGAAACTTGCCACGAGGAGCAGACTACAGAGAAGGAATGCTCCTTTTACATGGATCCGCTTGCCGAGCCGCATCAGCAAGATGCCCGCAAAGAACGGGTAGAGCACGCGCGCGAAGCCGATGTGCAGGTGTGGTCTGTCGAGCTCCCAGCCGCCGATCACATCCCCTCGAGAGCCGAAGACGGCAAGCTGAATCAGCAGACCGGCCGCGACGAGGACAAGCGCGGACAGAGCCTTGTTGGACAGCTTGCGGAGACCCAGAGCATACAGGATGTTGACGATATATTCATAGAACAGCGACCAGGCGGGGCCGTCGAGCGGATGCATCTCTTGTGAGCCGCGGACGTCCATGGAGGGCAGCAGGGGAATCATGGTGAACCCCACGAGCATCACGAGAAGCAGCTTCCAGACAGGAGTTGTGGCGACGAGCGGAAAGACAGCCGAACGTTGAAGGTAGAACAGAACCGCTCCGATGATGTTGCCCATGATGATCATGGGCTGAAGGCGGATAAGGCGGCGCTTGTAGAAAGCGCCTTCCGTCATCGTTCCCCAGCGGTCGTCGTAGGCATAAGCAATGACAAAGCCGGAGAGCAGGAAGAAGAAGTCGACGGCCAGGTAGCCATGGTTGATGATCTGCTTGAAGCGGTTGTCATCCGCGTATGCCTCGAAGGTGTGGAAGATGACCACCATCATGGCCGCGACGCCACGAAGCCCATCGAGGATCTCGTAATGACCTTTCGTGCGAATGTTCGTGGAAGGCTGCCTCATGCGTGCCAAGTGTACAAGGGACTTTAGGATGAAGGTGAATCGAGCTTACACTTCGAGGCCGCCGGCATAGTGATGATAGAAAATTTTCGCATGAGCGTGTTTCGGGCGGTGGCGCGTCATTTGAGCTTCAGCCGAGCGGCAGAGGAGTTGTTGCTGACGCAGCCGGCGGTGACGCAGCAGATCAAGGCACTTGAAGAGCAGATGGGGGTGGCGCTGTTCGACCGCGGGGGCGGCCGGATCTCGCTGACCCCCGGTGGCGCTGCGCTGTTGCCGTATGCGGAGCGGCTGCGGGTTTTGAGTGAAGAGGCGCTGGCGGCGGTAGCCGGTGCCCATGGGCAGCAGTCGGGGGAGCTGAGGCTGGGGGCCTCGCGGACGATCGCGCAGTATGTTCTGCCGCGGTTGATGGCGGCGTTTTTGCGGCGGAACCCGAAGGTTCGGCTTACGGTGCGGAGCGGCAACACGGATCAGATGTTGGGCGAGCTGATTGCGGGCAGAGTCCAGATGGCCTTGGTGGAGGGGCCTGAGCAGCGCAAGGATGTGCAT
>CAXTWP010000042.1:2594-4414 GCA_964247945.1 uncultured Acidobacteriaceae bacterium
GCGTTTATGCAAGACCGTATGGTGCTGGTGGTGCCTTCGGGGCATGAGTGGGCGGGGCAAAGCATTGGGCGAGATGCACTGAAGACGCAGCCGCTGCTGACGCGGGAGTTCGGATCGGGTTCCCGGCGGATTGTGGAGCAGGCTCTGGCGGCGACGGGCGTGAGGGTGAAAGATCTGCGGATAGGGATGGAGCTGGACTCGACGGAGGGGCTGCTCAACGCGGTGGAAGCGGGACTGGGGGTAACGTTCGTCTCGCGGTGGGCGGCGCGGAACCAGCTGGCGCTGGGTACAGTGCAGATTTGCCGGGTTGAAGGCCTGAAGCTCGCGCGGAGTTTTTCGCTGGCTTATCCCGCCGGGCCGGCGCCCTCGGGGAGCGCGGGATCGTTTCGCGCGTTCCTGTTGAGCGAGACGGCAACCATTCTTCCGCAACGGGCGGCGCGGTAGCACGCGCTTATAAGGTATTAGAAGTTCTGCTTGGACTCAGGCCGCGCGCGCGCCGATAGTCGCGTAAGAGGACACTGGCGTGACGGAGACGATGACACGGGAGGTGGTAGAGACGGCGGCGGCCGTGATAGATCCGGCGACATGGAGTGTGGAGCACCTTGGGCAGACGGGGCCGGGGATGCAGAAGAAAAGCTTCGACGGCCGGACGATCTTCTTTCTGGGGCTGCTGCTGGCGGGCAGCGGGCTGGTTTCGCCGCCGGTGGCGCTGGTGGGCGGGGTCGCGTTCGGGTTTCTGGTGGTGCATCCCTATCGGACGGAGGCGAATTCGCTGGCAAAGCTGTTGCTGCAAACTTCGGTAATTTTGCTGGGCTTCGGAATGAATTTGAACCAGGTGATCCGCGCGGGCGGGTCGGGGTTCTTGTATACGGCAATCAGCATCTGCTCGGCGATGGTGGTGGGGCTGCTGCTGGGCAGGGTGTTCGGGGTTGGCGGAAAGGCGAGCTACCTGATTACGCTGGGCACGGCAATCTGCGGTGGATCGGCGATTGCGGCAATCGCGCCGATCACGGATGCCGACGAGGAGGAGATTTCGGTATCGATGGGGACAGTTTTTCTGCTGAACTCCGTTGCGCTGCTGCTGTTTCCGTGGATCGGCTGGCGGCTGCACCTAAGCCAGAACCAGTTTGGGTTGTGGGCGGCGCTGGCGATCCACGATACCTCGTCGGTGGTGGGCGCGGCGGCAAAGTATGGGCCGCAGGCGCTGGCGATCGGGACGACGGTGAAGCTGGCGCGCGCGCTGTGGATCGTGCCGGTATCGCTGCTCACAGCGGCCTACATGGGCGGCGCGGCCGGGCAGGCGGAGCGGGTGGGGCACAAGGCGAAGGTGCGCATGCCGTGGTTCATCCTGCTGTTTATCGGGGCGTCCGTCCTGAGCACGTGTCTGCCGCGCTTTACGGAAAGCTATCTGGACCTAAACCGGTTGGGTAAGGCCGGATTGACGGCGACACTGTTTCTGATCGGCACTTCGCTTTCGAAGAGGACGATCCAGGCGGTCGGAGTCCGGCCGTTTCTTCAGGGCGTGATTCTTTGGGTCATTGTGGGAACGGCTTCGCTGCTGGCGATCTATACCGGGCTGATATCGATCTAGGAAGCCGGTTGCTGCCTCAGTCGGAGCGGTCGATGCTTCGCTTACAGGGTAAGTCGCTTGGCCTCTTCCTCCGCCTTAAGGACTAAAGATATAAACAGCGAGGTTCGTTTCGCGCCGACCGAGCGCCAGGATTGCCGAAGCTGGGCCTCCTGGTCTTCAAGGCTGTGCGTTCGGGACGATCCGAGCCAAATGTCGGTTGCCTGAAGCGCGACCGCCGCCTCCATAAGGG
>CAXTWP010000042.1:4424-10271 GCA_964247945.1 uncultured Acidobacteriaceae bacterium
CCATAAGGGTGCGTATCGGGTCCTCTCCTGCGAGCGCGACTAATTTCACCGGCTTGCCGGCCTTTTCGGCTGAAAAGACGATTTCGCTGAAAACGTCGGTTTCGAGGTCCGCCACCAGACGCTCAGGAATTAGCGACCCCGCCGCGTCGTCGACAGAGCCGCAATGGACGCAGATGATAATTGCATCCCGCTTTTCGGCAACATCGCTGTCAAGAAATCGATCGAGGGCACGAAGATCGTCCGGTTGGGCGATGCCCACGATCACGCCGCCAGGTCGAACTTGCAGCGATTCAGGGGAGAGTGTCTCCCCTTGTCGCAACTGAAATCGTTCACGGGAGGTCTCGCGGAAGGGATCGTTCGGGTCGGGATTTACCTTGATGTTCTTACTCTGCTCATCCTCGGCGTACTTGCGTTCCGACAAGGTGAACGCTGTGAAAAATACCAGAGTAAAGATGCCTCCCGTGATCGTGGCGGCCTTCTTTGTAAACAAATTCATGATCGCCATAAGGAACAAGATGGCTGTGGTGGCCATCAATCCGACGGGCAGTTCGAACTTGCCGAATCGAATGTTCAGCGGGAACCTCCAGCGCTTGGCGTCGGGGTGCGTAAAACGCAGGACCACAACCGCAAGCCCCTTCATGGCGAAGCTCCACACAACCCAGAAGGCATAAGCCTCGCCTAGCATATCGACGTTTCCGCGGCTTAGCAGAATCGTAAGCAATTGGAGACCGACGATAACGTTGATGATATGGTGTGCTGTGCCACGCTTGGGATGCGGTGCCCGGAACCAAGGGGGCAGAACACCATCTTCGGCGACCCGGCTGAGGACGCCGTTGGAGCCGATGATGGCTGTATTCACCGCTCCCGAGAGGATCAGAACACCGACCACGACGACAAACGCGTGGAAGGCGAGGCGCAGCGCAAAAGGGCCCGCCAGAAACATCGACAGCCCCCCAATCAGATTGTCCAGGTACTTTGCGCGGTCGGCATCCGGGATGATCATCACGGCGAAGAAAGAGACCAGGGACGTAAACAGCAGGCTGTAGAGAAACACGATAAAGCCGGTCCGTTGGAGGTTCTTCTGCTTGGGAGCGGCGATCTCGCGGTTTACTTGGGCCAGCGTTTCCTCGCCGCTGAGAGCCAGTACGGAGTGTCCAAGTCCGATGAGCACAGCCACCAACGTAAAGCTCGGGAGCGCCGTCCCTTTCAACCAGCCGAGCGCTGAGTCGCTGAAGTGGAAATTCGATGGGATGGGTGCGGGAACGGGGTGGAAGCCCTTGGTGACGAGAGTGTAAAGACACCAGCCGATCAGGATAACCACCATGATCGTTGTTGTCTGCATGATGCGCAGCGCCCGCGTGCTCGAGAAGGGTACGCCAACGCGGTTGGTATACCAGAAGTAGACGGTGACCAGAGCCGCGAAGATCGCCGCAAACCATGGAGCGGGGACGTGCATGAAGGAGACACGGAAATGTTCGCCCAATTCATTGATCAAGGCCGCGAGATACAGGCCCGCGCTGACGCCGCTGATTGGACCTGTCAGAACATAGTCGAACATCAACGCGGAGACGGAGAACTTGGCGGCGACGCCGCCCATGGCTTCCCGCACCACGCGATACACTCCACCGCGAACGAACATGCTGCAACTTTCGATATAGATGGACCGCACGGCATACGAGAAGAGCATAATGGCCAAAATGAACCATGGCGCAGCCTTGCCGATCGCTTTCTCCGCGATGCCGCCCACATAATAGGCCGACGAACCCAGATCGCAGAGAACGATGGCCGACGCTCTCCAGAACGATACAAACGACAACATGACCGTGACAGGGACCACATACGTGCGAACGGAGCTATCTTGACTGCCACTCACGGCTGGACCTCTTCTGCAGTCCGCGGCAAGAGCGCTTTCGCCCAAGGGCCCGCATCTCGCTGTCGCTGGACATTGCGATCCCAAGCGTATCGGGCGAAACGTAAAGAACGCGTAAAGCCGCAGTCTCGGGTTTGAGAGACAAAGCGGCGGAAAAGCGCGATGTGTACGTGGCGGAAGCCGGTCGAACTCGAGCCCCTTCGGGCGCGAAGGCTGTTTCAGAGATGAAGTTCCATGGCGACGCGCCGATCAGACTTGGGAGCAGGGGAGCGGATTCAGGATGAGGTTACTGATGTTGCTGACGATGTCTTCGTAGCTGTAACGCGGGTCGGAGGAGAGTTTTTTCCAGGCGGGGTCGGTGCGGAAGCGGTCCCAGGCGGCGTCGAGGGCGGCGTGATTCGGGAAGGTGAGCATGTAGGTGAGGCTGGGGGCGCGGGGGCCGACAAGGGTGTCGCCGTAGAAGACCTGGGTGCAGCCGGCGCGGGCGAAGATGTCGAACTCGCCGCGGTGGAACATCTCGACCTTGCGGACGTGGGCGGCGTGGCTGGGGCTCTCGTAGGTGCGGAGCTGGAAGATGCGGGGCTTGCGCGGGTCGGGCGGCACGATCTTCGGCCAGCCCTCAAAGGCGACGAAGAGGGTGCTTTCGATACGGATGAACGCCGGCGCGGTGGCCGGGGCGCTCCAGAAGGGTGCGGCGAGTTTCACAAAGGCTTCGTCCTTGCCGAGGGTCAGGTCCAAGGTGGCGAGCGCCTCGGCGGAGGTGCTGGGTATGAGGGTATAGAAGATGGGCGTTTCGGGACCGAAGTCGAGGCGAAAGGCTCCGATGGGCGTCATGCCCAAGCGGTTGAGCGCTGGGATGAGGGCGTCGGCCAGGTAATGCTCGGTGAGGACGGTCTGCGGGCCGGAGCGAAGATGATAGGAGCGGAGAAGGTAGAACTCGCGGGCGGCGGATAGCTGCCCTTCGGCCGATGGAGTAAGGGCGAGGGCGGAGGCGGCGAGCGAAGTGTTGAGGAAGCGACGACGGTGCATGTGGGTCTCCGTCGATCAGCATACATGGGCGCGGCGGCGTCATGGCTTGGCTTCGAGGAGGGACAGCATTCGGGGGTGCCGTGTAAGACAGGCATGCGGACCGTATCTGCCGGATGCGGAAGAAATGACATAGTTACCCTCAACAGTGGAGAGCGTCTGCAATAAGCTCAGGTCCAAGGTAGTAGAGCGTGGGGTTCTTGGCGCTTTTACTGATGCGCAAGCTGCTTAGCCGCCGCCAAGTTGGGATGACGCCGGTGGTACTCATCCGCGCCTTGTTGAGCCGGCGCTCCGGACTATATAAGCCGATCGCCGCAACGCCATCAACAATACTCTGCTTCCTCATCTTGGTCGTTCTCCTTGGTGATGCTATGTACTTCGTCAGCCTGGATACAACGTTTCGGACGAAGTCGCACCAACCGATCAACGGCCTAAATCCTTGACGCGGCGACACAGCCCTGCTACGCTAAACCGCTTCCCGGCCCCGGCACTTCGACTTCACACCAAAGGCACGCCCATGTTCGGCTCCTCCATCCTTGATGTCGCTATTGGCATGGCCTTCATCTACCTGCTGCTTTCGCTCATCGCCTCCACCATCCAGGAGGCGCTCTCCGCCATCGTCCAGTCGCGCGCCGCCAATCTCGAGCACGGCATCCGGAGTCTCTTCTCCGGCGGCAAGCTGGGGGACCACTACTTCGTCGACCTCCTCTACAAGCACGGGCTCATCCGCGGCCTCTACCAGGACCCCAAGATGGACAAGCCCGACACCAACGATCCCGATGCCGCCGCCTCCGCCCCAAAACGCAAGTCGCGCCCCCTTCTCGAACGTCTCCGAAAGCTGCTCGGCATCAAGCCCTCCGAGATCACCGACGACATCTCGGACCCCTTTCTCCTGCCTTCCTACATCCCCGCGCGCACCTTTGCCATCGCCATGATGGACATCCTCAACCCCGATAAACAGAACGGCAAGCCCGCGCTCGATAACATAGAACAAAAACTCTTCGAGCTCTGCAAGCCCGTCGAAGGCAAGACCATCAACAAGGCAACCGCCGAGGCCCTCTGCTCTTTGCTCGCCGACGCCAAGAACGCCACCAACTCCGCCGAAAAGTTCCGCGCCAACATCGAGAACTGGTACAACGACGCCATGGACCGCGTCTCCGGCTGGTACAAGAAGTACACCCAGAAGATCCTGCTGATCGTCGGGCTGATCCTCGCCATCGGCTTCAACGTGGACTCCGTGCGCGTCGCACAGACGTTATGGTTCGACCATGACGCCCGCCAGGGGATCGTCAACGCCGCCAATGCCTACACCACCGCCAACAAGGCCCTCCCCAAGAACGCCGACCAGACCGACGCAAAGGCGCTCGCCGAGCAGATGCGCACCACCATCCAGGCCTTCAACGAGACCAGCTCCAAGTACCTCATGCCCGTCGGCTGGCATCACTCCTGGCGCGACAGCATGGCCCTGCCCGATCCTGGCAGCCAGATCGCCGTCCTCTTTCGAATCGTCGAGATGCTCGCCGGCTGGTTCATCACCGCCCTCGCCCTCTCCTTCGGCGCGCCCTTCTGGTTCGACACCCTCAACAAGTTCATGGTCGTCCGCAGCACCGTCAAGCCCCAGGAGAAGAGCCTGAACGAAGCCTCAAAGAGCTGACGAACGGCTGCCGCTGGGTGCCCCACGTTTTCACCCCGAGACGTGGGTGTCCGGTACGATAGACCCATGCCCGCCGCTGCAGCAACCACCCAGCTCGTCCGCCCCGCCCGATCCTTTCAGGGCTCCGTCACCCTTCCCGGCGACAAGTCCATCTCCCATCGCTACGCCATGCTCGCCGGCTTCGCCCACGGCACCACCCGCCTCTCCAACTTCTCCACCGGAGCCGACCCGCACTCTTCCCTCACCTGCATGGCCGCCGTCGGCGCGACCGTCGACCGGAGCAACCCGGACTACATCGCCATCACCGGCACCGGCGGCCACTTCACGGCCGCCCAGGCCCCGCTCGACTGCGGCAACTCCGGCTCCACCATGCGGATGCTCGCCGGCCTCATCGCCCCGCACCCGCACACCTACACCCTCATCGGCGATGCCTCGCTCACCCCTCGCCCCATGGAACGGATCCGCGAGCCGCTCTCCCAGATGGGCGCAAACATCACCCTCACCGATGGCCACGCGCCCATCACCCTCCATGGCGGCCCGCTCCGCGCCATCGACTTCGACACTCCCATCCCCTCCGCTCAGGTCAAAACCGCCGTCCTCTTCGCCGGCCTCCAGGCCGAAGGCACCACGTCCCTCTCCGAAGCTGTCCGCACCCGGGACCATACCGAGCAGGCCCTCAAGTCCTTCGGCGCGACCCTTACCCGGACAAGCGACCGCCTCTTTATCCCCGGCCACCAGCAGCTCCGCGCCATCGACGCCACAGTCCCCGGCGACCTCTCCTCCGCCGCCTTCTTCCTCTGTGCCGCACTGCTCTTTCCCGACTCCAACCTCGTCCTCGACGCCCTCGGCATGAACCCAACCCGCGCCGCCCTGCTGGACGTCATCACCGCACTCGGCGGCCGCATCAAGGTCCTCAACCTGGAAGAGCACCACGGCGAACTGATCGGCACTCTCCAGGTCAATCGAAGCCCTGGCCCCCTCAAAGGCCTCGACATCTCCGGCGCGCTCTCCGTACAGCTCATCGACGAACTCCCCGTCCTCGCCGCCATCGCTCCCTTCACCGGAGGAATCCGCATCCGCGACGCACATGAACTAAGGGTTAAGGAAAGCGATCGCATCGCTCTCGTGGCAAAGAACTTACGCGCCATGGGCGCAGAGTTTACCGAGCACCCCGACGGCCTTGACATCCCGGGAAACCAGCACCTCCACGGCGCAGCCATCGACTCCGGCACGGCCCACCGCCTCGCCATGGCCTTCTCCATCGCCGCCCTCCGCGCCACCTCCGACACCCTGATCG
>CAXTWP010000042.1:10281-12044 GCA_964247945.1 uncultured Acidobacteriaceae bacterium
CTTTGCTCTTGCCCTTGCTTTCTTGTTTGTCATTCCCGAAGGGATCTGCTATTCGCCCTTATGGCACCCTCCACCTGATTCGGGTGCCCTCGTTTGCCTTACACGAGCAATAGCTCGACGCATGCCACCACTCGCGGATCGTTCCATAATCCGAGGCCAAGGTAGCGGAAGTTCCCAGAGTCTGCAGGTAGCACAGGCATGTCAGCGCGATGTACCACCAGAGCAAGCGTCCAGTGCGACACGCTCACTAGCGCCGACGAAGCGTGAGCGTTTGTCCAGCTTAGGCAGGAACAGCGCCCTGGCCTGCCGACAGCGCCGACGTACCAACAATGGAATGAGTGTAGTTCGCACGAAGGATCGATCCGGCGTATCCCGAATAAATTGTCTGTCCTGTTTCCGGAGGAGCAAGGAACAAAGGGATGGAGACAATTGTCGAGCCACACGGTCGCCGGCACGTGACTCAACGATTACGGCAAACCCGAAGTTGCGGCGATCATTTCCAAACCTTTTGCTATCTTGCGGACAGCCGGGGAAGACGGCAGTCCCCGAGGACTAACGCAACTATGGAGCGTTCCGGGGCATTTGGAGCATCCGGGCCCCGGGGTGAACTGGAGCGGGCCGTGGAGGCCTTCCTGGTCAGCTTCCACAAGAGCGATCGCGTTCCGCCAGTCCAGGGATAGAACATCGACGCGAGCGCCTCGCGTTCGGCGGCAGACGCAGTCACCAGCCGGAACAAAGTCCCGCCCATGCCGGCAAGTCGCAGTAGCGAAAGTAGGTGCCTCGCAGGTCTGGTCACGATCAGTGGGGTCGTTGAGCGACGATAAGCGCGTCTGTCGATACGAATCACTCTCCTATATTGTTGAACCACGCCGAATCTTGCAGACATTCGACGCTGGTCCACGAGGGATCTCCCACCAGCGAACCGGCGGTAAGATGTGAGGTAATCATTCTGCCTCCGGCTTAAAAGTTGCGATGAAATCCCAGGCTTTCAGTGCCGCTTTGCGATGTGGTTCTGCTTTCGCGAAGTAGAGAGAACTTTCCGTCACCGTGCGGAGAGCCGCAAAGTTGGGCTACCGGACGAGAGCGACCGTATCGGATTGCGGCTCTGCCTGTCTCAGATTCGTCTCGGTCCTAAGCGGAGATGAAGGGCAGAACGCGATACGGCAGATGAAAGAATGAGCCAGGCCATTGCCTCTGATTCGAGGAGCTTGACGGGACCCGCCTAAGGGTGGGTCGCGCAACTAAGCTCCTCCAATCCGAGGCTGCATTACACGCACTTACTTTGTGGTGATGACTGTGATGCCGGGCACCGTGAACGTAGTCCCGTTCGTACCCGTGTTGGTCGACGTCGTATTAAGATGAGGCACAAAAATCTCCCCCTTCACGGTATCTACCGCGGCCGTGTGCGCGAAGTACCCGATCGGTATCTGCGTCGGATTTAAAGCTCGGCTAGTACCGTCGACGAAAGCAAGCGTCGGGACTGCGGCGGAAGGATTACCGGGAGCCCCACTCGTCTGATGGAAGAAGGCTGGGAGGATGTACTGATTCGAAGTCGGATCGTACGCAACGCCGTCTTCTCCTCCAAAGGGCACCGTCGCAAGTACAGCGCCGCTGCTCCTATCCAAAATGAGACTGACTTGTTTTGGATTCGGTGGGAAAGGGTCACAACCGACGAGCATATCGTTGTTTGGTCCAAGAACCAGGCCTGCCGGCGAACAATTCGGCAACGGGAACACCTTTGAGATAACAGGTTTGGCGGCCAC
>CAXTWP010000042.1:12054-13595 GCA_964247945.1 uncultured Acidobacteriaceae bacterium
GAAGATGCGGCGATCACATCGGTTTCGCCGTTGGGATTGGCAGTCGTGCCGTCATTGTTGACCAAGAACGACTTCGAGTTTGGATCGTAGACGCATTGCTCCAAACCGGCAGTGTCCGGCGAGAAAACGTACTTCGCCATAACCGTCTGGCTCTTGGTCGATAAGAAGCTAATGAACGCTGGCGTCTCCTCAGGACTGCTGAACGCGACCACGCCATCATCTGGGTCGTAGCAGCCTTCGTCCGCGCGCAGATTGGACGTGCTGATCGGGATCGTTTTTACCAACGCCAGCGAGTTTGTATCCACAATCTGCACGGCGTTGAGGTCGCCGGCATAGAGCAGCGTGGTGCCAGGAATAAGGACGAGTCCGTTCGGCCCGCTCCGGGAATGATTGTTACCAACCGTGTTGTTACCAGCGAAACTACCGGCCGCAATCTCGGCGAGCAAGGCGAAGCTGCCTGTATCGTAAACGTCAATGGTCTTCTTGCCTTGGTCGGTCACATAGTACTTCCCGGCCGTGGAATCAACAACTCCAAGATCGAAGTAGAACGGTGCCGGCGCGGCAATTTCAGCGCTGACATGCGGTACTGCTGGAGTTGCCGTCGGAGTAGGGGTTGGAGTGATTGCCACCGGGTTGGAATCGGAGCAGCCGATTAATCCGACACCCAACGCAACTAAGGTAAGGCGAGTTGCAGATAAAAATACCATCTTGATTTCCTCCTTTGGAAGATGAATCTGTTCGACTACAGCAAACCTTGACAAGCCCTCAGGCTGATCATCGCAAGGGCAACTCACACCATCTTGGGATCAGCCGGAAAACCGAATAAAAGCGCCTACAAAAGTGGCTTGAAGACCCTCCAATGGGCCGGACGAAACTGGCCGAAACAAGAACTTGTTCTCGATCGGAATAGTCTTCTTTCAGGCACTATCTTGTCAAGCAGAAGTCTGACTACAGCATTTTTCCTTGAACGATGAAAATTGCTTGGCAAGCATCTCTCGCTCGAACAAACAACATTGCGCAAACATGTTCACTTTAAAGACCCTTGACCGTAAAGGTCCCGCACCTTCTGTTCGAAGGTCTTCGGGATTGCAGGCGGAATTTTCCGACCCGTACCCGAGGGCGTTCATGATTCCGGAACGCTGACGGCGCAGCTCTCGATCCGGGCAACTACCGCAATCGAGTTCTCAAACCTCTCATGGGGTTCTGGAACTTCCTAAACTGACCTTCAAGCTGCTCCGCCGCACGGTGGCGACCCGAGCATAGAATCTGGGATCAGTGAAAGACATCCAGGCGCACTTGCGGCACTCGCGTGCGGACACCACGGCCAACGAGTACATGCAGGAGCTTCGGAGAGTGTGCGGCAAATGCTAGGAATGGTTTGCGCAACGCTCACCAGCAGCAACGCTCCGCAACGCGTCATGTCGCTACGACGCTTCCGGATTTGGTGCCAAATTCGTAGATTAGCCCCAAATGGCACCAAGTCTCCGTGGTGCTATCGGCTAAGTTAGCGAAGCGTGGTGGGCACAGCAGGATTCGACCCT
>CAXTWP010000042.1:13605-14085 GCA_964247945.1 uncultured Acidobacteriaceae bacterium
CTCATTCCCGCCTCAAAACGGGCTCAGCACCCTTCAGCACCCTTGCCGTTTGAAAAGTTAGCAGTCGGGTCTTGAAGTTGTTCATTTTAGAGGGTTGATGGTGGGCACAGCAGGATTCGAACCTACGACTTCCACCGTGTGAAGGTGGCACTCTACCGCTGAGTTATGCGCCCGCAAGATACTGCAACTGCGACGGCCAAAGCCCCCACGGCCCGAGCCCGTCGCTATCCGCAGTCTACCATCCGAGTGTAGCCTCTCCAATCGCCACAGTACAATAAGGGGGCACTATGCCACTCCCCCCCACGCCTCGTGTCGTCCCTTCGCCGCCGATTGACGGCTCACCAGGCAAAATCCCCCGGTCCACGCAACCTCAGGCTGAAGATGGGGTTACAGAAGACATGGCTACGCTGGCGGTCCATCCCATTCATTCAGCGCTTGCAGGGCACGATCCGGCAGGCGACGCGCAAGCCCCGCACCGTG
>CAXTWP010000043.1:0-12683 GCA_964247945.1 uncultured Acidobacteriaceae bacterium
TCAGGATACTTGCCCACCCGCTCGGTCACCGTATACCCCGCCTTGCGCAGCTCGCCCGCCATCAACGCCGCCGTCGCCTCCTCATGATGGGAGAGTTCGGGGTGCTGGTGGATCCCTTTATAGGTTTGAACCAGGTTGGGGAGCTGCTTGTCAACGAGGGAAGGAACATCTTGTGCAACGGCAAAACAGGACAGCGAGACAACAGGCAGCAACACCGTGAATGCTTTCAAAAGTTTGGACTCCGAGATGTGCCTGTTTAGTGTAACCGCACCTCAGTGACACCATTCTCTTCGATACCGAATACATATAGGCGAGCTTCTTAACGGAGCGCCACAACGAGTGCGGCGATCCGTCGAGCGATACAAGACAGTCAAGAAGCCTGAACCGGTTGGCCACTCGCCACGACAACAAACCGAAGACGGTTGCCAAGTGGAGGAAGAGAGCCATGGTCGAAGAGTGATCGATGGGCTAACCCGGCCAATAGCGACTATTCCTATCCCTTAACAGGAAGCTCTTGTTGTTGCCTCTTGCAAGCATGCACTGTGCCGCTGAGACGACTGCCTCTACGCGCTTCAGGCCACCATCCCCGTGTCGACGCGTTCGGAGCTGTACCATTGCTTTAAGCGTCATAGCGTCAGCCGGCTGTCCAAATCGTATCGCCTTACTCAGGTCAAACCAGATCAATCGAATCTCATCCCCCCGACCACAGGTTGGGACTAAACAGCTAGGGGCATAACCACCAACGGCGAGAACACGTGTTATCTGGCCGGAAGCGAGCGTTCCGTCCTGACACCATCCCCCGGCGTCCTGTCTTCCGGATACCGATAGAAAACGTCTACCATTCAACTATGCGCTTCCGCCGTTTCAGCTTTTTCATGTTCCTTTGTGCCGCTTCGTTTCCTGCTCAGCGCAAGCAGGACAAGGACAGGTCCGGTTACGACCGCAGCGCTCGCGCTACCGTCCTCCACGAGGCCAACGTCTACACCTCACCAGACGCGGACGCCCAGAAGATCTCCCTCGTCACCCCCGGCCACGAGGTCGTCGTCATCGATCATAACGGCCCGTGGGTGCGCGTCTTCGCCAATACCGACGTAGAGAAGCGCACCGACGAGGCCGACAACCCGGATCTGGTCGATCCGGATGCCAACGTCACGCCCGCTTCGGGCTGGATACGCGACAAAGGCGTCGTGGGGCCGCCGACCACGGACGGTGCCGCGATCCTCTACGGCACCGCCGCGACGCTTGAAGCCGAGGCCGCCGAACCCGCCGCGCCCAAAAACGCCGCCATGCAGGCCCACCTGCTCTATCGCCGCGTGGCCGACTACTTCCCGGATTCGCCGCTTGCGCCCGAGGCCGCCTGGCGCGCGGCCGACGTCCGCTGGCAGCTTGAGAAGCGTGATGTCAGCAGCCTCCCCTCCGCGAAGGAGCAGGAGGCCTACCTACGCCCCGCCCTCTATGACGGAGAGATGAAGCGGCTCATCAAGTTGTATCCGGGCACGAAGTATGCCGCCGAGGCCGCTTATAAGCTGCTCGACAACAAGCTTTGCGGCGACTGGCAAGGCCTGCCCAAGTGCCCGGAGATGGAGTCCGGCCTCTATGAGAAGTACGCCCAGCAGTTTCCCGAAGGACCCAACGCCGCCGAGGCCCTCTACAACGCAGCTTATCGCCAGGGCGTCCTCGTGACGATGTACACGGTTGAAGAGAACAAGAAGCGCGCCGATGGTGCCGCAGCCCGCACCCAGGCGCTCGCCGCACAGCTTCGCAGCCGCTACCCGGCGTCTGACTACACCGCCCGAGCCGCGAGCCTCGCCTTCCGCGTCGCGCAAGGTATTCCCATCACCGGAACCGACCGCGACTGACTGAAAGCGCAGCCGAAGCAACGCGGGCGCTTTAGAATACGGTTATGCCGATCGTCCAAGTCATTATCCTGGCTATCATCCAGGGCCTTGCCGAACTTCTGCCCGTCTCCAGCTCCGCCCATGTCGTCGTCGCCGAAAAGCTGATGGGCTTGGACCCTTCTTCGCCCGCCATGACGCTGATGCTCGTCATGCTGCATACCGGCACAATGTTCGCAGTCATCGTCTACTTCTGGAAGCAGTGGCGCTTTACCTACTTCAAGAACGCCGATTCCTTCAAGCGTTTTGCCATCCGCGTCGTCTGGGCGACCCTTCTCACCGGCATCGTCGGTGAAGCCATTAACAAGATCATCGAGAAGACGGTCTTCAAAGGCGCGCCCAAGGCACAGATCGAAGACCTCTTCAGCCGCCTCGACCTGATCGCGCCCGCGCTCTTCGCCGCCGGCATCCTGATCGTCATTGCAGGTCTGATGGAGCGCCGCCGCATGGGCGAGATCAGGCCGGTCATCGGCGACAGCGTCACGATGCCGCAGGCGGGTTGGATCGGCTTCATCCAGGGGCTTTGCCTGCCGTTCCGAGGGTTTTCCCGTTCAGGCGCCACGATTTCGACAGGAATGCTGGCCGGCACGACCAAAGAACGCGCCGAGCGCTTCTCCTTCGCCCTGGCCGTCGTGCTTACACCTCCGGTCGTGCTGCGCGAGGTGCTCCGTCTCACCAAGGCTGTACACGGCACCCCAGCAGCCGCCGCCGATCTGCACGCGGCCTTCTTTACCAGCCTGCTCGGGATGGTCTTCGCCTTCCTCGCCGGTCTGGTCGCGCTCCGCTGGCTCTCAAGCTGGCTTGAGTCCGGCCGATGGTACATCTTCGGCGTTTACTGCATGGCGGCCGCCTGCTTCGTCTTCTATCTGCACACTGCGGGCTATTAGTTACCGGTCCGTGTGTAGAGCCATGCCCACCAGATGAGCGGCAGTTGTAGAGGGAGCCGAAGCCACTGCGCCCAGCTTTGCCCCAGAATACCCGGAGCCGACACATGGGCCGTCGCCATGTACACATTGGCCGGCATGACGGCAATCAGCAGCGCAACCAGGCCCCAGGCGGCAAAGCGTCTGGTTCGCTGCACCAGAAGCCCAATGCCGCCGAGTATCTCAGCCGCTCCGCTGATCAAAATAAGCTGTAGATGCCAGGGTAGATAATCCGGCATGATGCGCATGTATTGCGAAGGTATCGCAAAGTGGAGCGATCCCGCGACAACAAAAAGAACTCCAAAGATCAATCGTGGCCAGGTGCGATCTTTAGAGTTCTCGATAGAGCTTTGCTCATCCGGCATAACTCGGTCGTTAATGATTGACACGCGCAAACCGCCGCCGGGCAGCTCCCGCCACCCCTACCATACCGCTCCCAAGTAGCACCAGGGAGGAAGGTTCAGGCGTCTGAGCGAGAGATCCCGTTGCCAGAGGGTCCGCTTCGCCGGCGCTAGTGGCGAAGTATCCCAGATAGCCGTCGCCGCAAAGGTTTGCGAAAGAGCAAAGATTATTGCCCGCATAGCCCGCAAGCGATGCTCCCGGAATATCAATTAGCAGCAAGTCACCGGCGTTGTCGAAGGAATACTCGAAGTACTGAGTATCCTTATCAAAGGTACCCTGCGTCGTCGGCGTTCCGTTGAACACGGAGTCAACCCCGTCCAGATCGTAAACCACATTGACGGAATCGATTGTTCCTGCAACTACATCGATGTTGACCGTACCTGTGGCCGTCGCTCCGCTGGTGAAACTGTTACCCGTCAGGATGAAGGTAGTGTCGGCGTGTGACGTTGCGGCAACGCCTAGACATAGGGCGGCAAGAAGCATTGGATTACGCATGATGTTTAGGCCTCGAAGTAAGCTGCTAGGCCAAGTCTATGCGGCAAAGCTCATAACATGAGCTTAAACCACCCACGGGTTGAGTACGGAAGTGCTCAACCCGTGTCGATCTTTCACAGCGATTTCCTTATGAACCAGAAAGCAGCTATGCGGCTGCTGCTATCTCGGAACGTGTACGAGCCAAGCGCCGCCGAACTGCTCCGGTCATGGCACACGCAGCCGTTCCCAGCAGAACAAGAGATGAAGGCTCAGGCGTCGCGGCCGAGAGCGACCCAGTAGCGAGTGGGTCGGCGGTTGCAGTGGTTGCACCTGTACGAATCGCAAAAGCACCGGCATAGCCATCACCGCAGAGGTTTGCGAGCGAGCAAAGACTTCCGCCTTGATAACCGACGAGCGAAGCAACAGGGACATCGATGACAAGCTCATCCCCAGGTGTATCGAAAGACTCTTCGAAGTACTGTGTATTGTTGTCAAAGACGCTTTGTGTGCTCGGTGCACCCGTAAACGAATAGGTCGTACCCGCCGATAGTACGGAGACATTGACCGAATCGAACAGACCTGTGGTCGTGTCGATGTTTACGGAGCCTTGAGCGGTAGCTCCGCTTGCAAATACATTATTTACAAGGTTGAAGGTGGTATCGGCATAAGACGTTGCTGCTGTACCGACACACAAAGCGGAAAGAAGCAGGATATTGCGCATTCTATTAGGGCCCCCAAAGTATACTGATTCTCTATCATACGTACTGAGTACGTTGCACGCCAAAAGGGACGGGCTGAATTACTTAAGAGTAACTCAGCCCGTGTGCTTCGAACGATCGATCAGACGTTGGTGCAGAGATTTCTACTTGGATGCTAGGGCATCTCGATGACTTTTGACATACTCATGAGAGGTAAGTACATGTGCCTGCTGCTCACTTAGAAGCTGATGGAGAGGCAACGGCAGTTCCTGCGCCAAAGCGTCGGCGTAAGCTCTCTTTGCCACGTCCTCGCCTTGCTCCGCGGTTTCAAGCAGAGTATGATCGCCGCTGCTGATCTTCGCCTTCAGATCGCCCCAGACGCGATGCACGGTGCCGGAGACGGTGCCTGTCTCCTTCACGTCCGGCACGCCATGCCGGTGCAGTTCATTTTCAAGCTCCGCCCGAAAGTTTGCGCGCTTGAGCGATTCGGCAAGAAAGTAACGCTTCAACGTCTCGTCCTTAAGATGTTCGCCGACGTCGGCAAAGCCCTTTTGGCTGTCCTGCAACACGTTGATCAGCGATCGTAGCACCTTTTCCATCTCTGAGTTCTTGTCTGTGTCCGTTGCCATAACTGTCCCTCTTTTTCCTCGAAACTTGTTGTATGTGGCATGAACAGGGTCCGCCAACTCGACGCGATTCTCCTTCGTCGGCGGCAAGCGGGAGAAATCGCGAAAACCCCGCTCCCCTGTTCAGATCGTCTGCCACTTGCTACCAGTGATGCAGCAGCGCGGCCGGCGCTACTGAATACATAGATGCCTCAAGTACATCCGGGTTTGCTTTCAATGGACAAGCGGGAGTTTACATCCTGATACCTCGCTCACCATTGCAACTCTAGCCCTCTCCTCATGCCTGATAATCATAGATGCTCTGGTGTGTCGGCCTTCAGCTACCGGGTTGCGTTTACGCCTTGCTGGCGCCGCAACGTCCAAGGCACCCGCGCACCCTGATGAAGCCGCTACGTCCGCTCGCCACCCCGACGCGCTTTCGCCGCCTTAACGAGATCCTCGGTCTGGCCGTACTCGTCGCCGCCGGTCTGCTGCTTCTCGCGCTAGCCTCGTACACACCGACCGATCCGTCGCTCAACACCGTTGGCGGTCTGGCCATCGGCTCCGCGCGGCCCGCGCATAACCATGCGGGCATAGCCGGAGCCTACGTTGCCGACGCGCTGCTCCAGCTGCTTGGCGTCGCCTCCTTTTTCCTGCCCCTCGCGCTCGGACGCATCGGCCTGTGCTGGCTGCTCGCCCGCCAGGCTGGATCGGCGGTCTCCCGCAGCCTTGGCCTGGTGCTTTGGCTCATCTTTGCCCCGGCGGCCGTCGGACTCACGCCCTACTTCTTAATTCATACGCGACCGCTCTTCCGCCAAGCCGTGCCCATCGAAGGCGCAACCGGCCGCCTGCTTGCCGATGCGATGGTCCACTTCCTCAACATTCCGGGGGCAGCCATCGTCCTCGTCTTAATGGTGGTCGTCTCCCTCTATCTGGCAACCACCTTCAGCTTCTCGACCGCGCGCGAATGGGCGACCGTCCGCTTCGCCTTCCTGCGAGCACTGCAGGATCGCTGGAACAACTGGCGCGCTCGCCACAGCAACAACGCCGACACCGAGCGCGAAGTCTTCGCGAGCAAGCGGGAGCGCATGGAGGCCCTTTCCCGGCGCGACCGCGAGAGACAAGCCGTGGCCGCCCGCCTCACCGGTCAGGAGCAGGCCCCCACGTACGAGCCCCAACCGGCCCGCGAGACCCTGCTCGGCCGCCTCTTCGGATGGTGGAACCGCCGCAACATGAAAGCCGTGCTTTCCGTAGTTCCCGAAACGCCGCCCGCACCCGCGCCCACCTCCGTCTGGAAGGCGATGCCGCGCACCCTTGTCGATGCGCCGGAGGTCACGCCCTTCTCGACCGCCTCCGCCGCTGCCGCGCCCTTTGCCGAAGCACTCGCCCGCGCCGCGGAGCCGGTAGCGCCCTGGAACCAAGAGCCTGAGGAAGACCTCGCGCCCGCCTTCGACTTCAACCGGCCAGTCGCCGCTCCCGCGCCCGAGCCTCTACACGCACCCGAGCCCGCGCCAAACTCCATCTCCTTCGGCCGGCGCGCCGACGCCGACATCCACCCCGTCACCATCGTTCCTAAGTCGGTCCGCGGCTACAAGCTCCCTCCCTCCTCGCTCCTCTTCCGCTCCGAAGACACTCCCGTTGTCCGCGAAGACGCCCTCCGCGAAGAAGCCCGCACCCTCGTCCAGAAGTGCGCCGAGTTCAACGTCTCCGGCCAGGTCACTCAGATTAACCCGGGCCCCGTCGTCACCACCTTCGAGTTCCGCCCCGACGCCGGCGTCAAAGTCGCTCGCATCACCGGCCTCGCCGACGACCTCTGCCTCGCCATGGCCGCCGAATCCATCCTCATCGAGCGCATGGCCGGCAAGTCCACCGTCGGCATCCAGGTCCCGAACGCCGAGCGCGAAACCATCTGGCTCCGCGATGTCGTCGAATGCGAGTCGTTCGCCCAATCAAAGTCCAAGCTTGCGATCGCCCTCGGCAAAGACATCAACGGCCGCATCGTCACCGCCGACCTCGCCGCCATGCCCCACGTCCTCATCGCCGGCAGCACGGGTTCAGGCAAGTCCGTCGCCATCAACGCCATGATCATGTCGGTGCTCTTCAAAAGCACCCCCGAGCAGGTCCGCATGATCCTCGTCGACCCCAAGCGCGTCGAGCTCGGCATGTACGAGGGCATCCCCCACCTCTTCACCCCCATCATCACCGAGGCCAAACTCGCCGCCAACGCCCTGCGCAACGCCGTCCGCGAGATGGAGCGCCGCCTCAAACTCCTCGCGGCCCACCACGTCCGCAACATCGACCAGTTCAACAAGCTCTTCGACCACGGGTCCGAGTACCTCTTCGAAGACGTCCAGCAGGAGCCCCTTCCCTACATCATCATCATCATCGACGAGCTCGCTGACCTCATGATGCTCGACCGCGCCAACGTCGAGGAGTCCATCACCCGCCTCGCCCAGATGGCCCGCGCCGTCGGCATCCACCTCGTGCTGGCCACGCAACGCCCCTCAGTCGACGTCATCACCGGCCTCATCAAAGCCAACGTCCCCACCCGCATGTCCTTCCGCCTCGCTACCAAGGTCGACTCCCGCACGATCATCGACTCGAACGGCGCCGAATCCCTCCTCGGTCGGGGCGACATGCTCTACCTTCCCCCCGGCACCTCCCGGGTCCAGCGCGTCCACGCCCCCTTCGTCACCGAAAAGGAGATCTCCGCCGTCACCGCCTTCTGGCGCGCCCAGGGCGAGGCCGAGTACGTCCACGGCTTCCTCGAAGGCCCCAAGGACGACGAGACCGGAGCCGACGGCGACGGCGGCATCGACGGCGGCGAGGGCCACAACGACCCCATGTTCGACGACGCCGTCCGCCTCGTCTTCGAGTTCGGCAAGGCCTCGACCAGCCTCCTCCAGCGCCGCCTCCGCATCGGCTACGGCCGCGCCGCCCACCTCATCGACATGATGTACAACGACGGCCTCGTAGGCCCCGCCGACGGCAGCAAACCCCGCGAGCTCCTAAAATCACCGAGTTGAATCAGCGAAGTGGACGAAGTTATTCGATGAGGTTGTTCAGAGCCAAAGACAAA
Source organism: uncultured Acidobacteriaceae bacterium (assembly GCA_964247945.1). Lineage (GTDB taxonomy): Bacteria > Acidobacteriota > Terriglobia > Terriglobales > Acidobacteriaceae > Edaphobacter. The sequence goes on from CAXTWP010000043.1 coordinate 8,077, forward strand.
ATCAAATTGATGTTGTCTACTTGATGCATGAGCGACGAGAGTTCTCAAGATTACAAAACGGCTCAGAAATCCACGAGGAGTCTGACGACTGCCGTACATCTACCACGGGAAACTTGGGAACTCTTACGTGCCGTTGCTTTTAGAAGAGCTCAAGAGCAGGGAGGGAGGGCGTCCGTTAGCAGTCTGATCGTCCAATTAGTCGAGGCGCAACGAGCAAAGCTGGAGGCACAGCTTGACAAACGATGATTCATCAATTGATGATTACGGTGAGTATTTTGAAGTCAGGAGAAGACTCATGCGAGCTGTAGCAGCAGTTGAACCATCGCCAGCACTTGGAATAGAGGATGCGATTCATCGGGTCCAAGACTGTGCGGCCATAGAGATTGTCACCGACGCTACAGAACGTCCCGAGACTCTAAATGAAGGAACAATACACCTGGGCGACGCGCAGGAGCTTCTTAAACGAATTCTGCCAAATAGCGTTGCCTTAAGCATCTGGTCACCTCCTTATTTTGTCGGCAAGGAGTATGAAGCAGATCTCCAATTTGAAGACTGGACCTCGTTATTACGTTCGGTCATAGCGGCTCATTTCCCTATCATCCGGCCTGGTGGATTCGTCGCGATCAACATCGCAGACATCCTTTGCTACAAAGATGAGAAGATGCCAAGACTACAAGCTGAAGTAATTGGTCAACGCCGATCTTCAGTCACCCGCCAAGATGTTCTTGACGCGAAGGCACGTCATCCCAAAGCCAATCGAAACGAGCTGGCAGCTCTGCTTGGCTGTAGTGAACAAACAGTAGACAGAAGACTCAATGGCAACAACATTCGTGGAGGCAAGTACGATTTTCAGACACGCGTCAAGCTTGTAGGAGGTCTGATTGAGCAATGGGCTCTCGAAGCAGGGTTTTATCCTTATGACCGCCGTATTTGGATAAAAGACGCAGCCTGGGAGAACAGTCGCTGGGCAAGTTCCTCCTACAGAGCGGTTGACGAATTCGAGTACATTTATTTTTTGTGGAAGCCCGGTGTAACAACTGTAGACCGATCTCGCCTAACGCCTGCAGAGTGGACAGAGTGGGGTGCGCGTGGAGTTTGGCACTTCCGCTCGGTACGCGCCAACAACGATCACGAGGCAAAGTTCCCGCTGGAACTTCCACGCCGCGTCATTCGCCTGCTAACGGATCGCAACGATCTCGTGCTCGACTGCTTCATGGGAAGCGGAACCACAGCTATTGCAGCTGTTCAAGAAGGCAGGCGCTTTTTGGGCATTGAGCGAGAGCCGCGTTACGTGCAGCTTGGATTGAGCCACGTTTCAAAGATGTTAGCCTTTCCTCATGTTGATCGACCCAAACAGCACAACGATGAACACCTCCATGGTCGAGGAGATCGAGAAGGCCTCGATGAGGCTAGTCGTCCAAGCTCTATCAGATTTTCGAGCAACTGCGGCTGACCTGTTTGAACTTGAAACTGATAAACCAGCGGACAAAGGCGAAGATGCGACGCGCGAGGCTCTTGATAGCATAAGCGTCAGTAAGGTGCCTGTTCGTCTCTATGGAAGAATTGATTATAAGCGTGCCCGCTACGTATTTCATCCTGATTACGCGCTGCGTCAAGCCTTGTTTGTTGATTCAAAGGCTGAAAAGTCAGCCTCCGATCTGCGGCTACAAATCGCACAAACATCTATGAGAATCTGGCACGACAGAACAGATGGGAGAGGAACTATAGATGAACAAGGAAGCTTGCCTCGGGTGCTTTCGGCGGGAGGGTACGATCTCCTGACGACAACGATATTCGTCAAGTATGTGTACCGCGACCTCGATCCGGTACAATCAAGACATAAGCTGCTCCAGATCAAAGTGGCAGCACTCCCTAACGGCTTCCTTCAGAGCCGTTACAATCCTTCTCCACAGATACACATCTGGAAAGTTGGGCCCAACTCTCCTCAACGCGAAGAAGATTTTCGAACCAGAATGAGTTTTCCTCGACTTGCTGCCCGATGTCCGTGGCGTCAGCAAATCATCCCAATGGCTCCAGCATTGTTTGTCTGGGAAGATCGTGGGTATATCACCCCGCCTTCACAGCCGGAAGAGATTGTAGAAGAAGAAGCTGCGCTCGACGAAGTAGATGCGAACTCTGATTGATCACTAACTAAGCAGGTGGCTCCACCTTCGGCACAGTCTCACCGTGCCTAAGGTGGGCGGAGCGGCAACCACCTCCCGGACGAAGAGCCCCTCAGACCTGCGGCGTCACCCCAACCGGCTCCCGCAAAAACCCGCACCGCCACCCAATTCCACGCATCCACCGAACACCCCAGCGCCGCTAAACACCTGTCAAGCCCCTTGAATCGCCGATACAGGCTTCAGTTCAGCCCTTACATCAATCTGATACAGGCTTCAGTTCAGCCCTTACATCGACTTATAAACACGCAGCAAAGTGGGCAGGAGTTTTATCCAATTCGCTATACTTGAAAGATATGGACCCTCACTGAAGTATGCCCTGCCTCTTGTTAGGATGGAGAGGGGGATAGCTTGCCACCGTAAGTTGTTCATTACAGAGATCTTACGCCTACACTATCTCGAATGAGGACCTTAGCGGCATCAGCTGTGTAAGTCTCCTGTTTACAATACTTTGGGCTTAAACGAAAGTTACTCCGCTCGTCCATTCAGCCACTCTGTCGCGGCAGCCGCTTGGCCGAGTGGATCGCCACCACCGCCAACACGCAGACCACTGCCAGCAGAACGACCCATAGGAACTCCGGATGCCGATCCATCCAGGAAGGCAGCGAAGCTTCCCGGGCGACAAAGCCTGGGTTCAGCGACTCCGCCGACAGCGTCGCCCGCGTGACATCGGCGGCCGGCGAGAAGGTCCGGGCAAAGTCATAGCGCGGTGCCTCACGCGACGGATCGCCGTAGAACAGCCGCAGCTCGCCGTTCGCTCCCGTCGGAAAGCAAAGCCGCCGCTCCCGCATCTCCAGCCGCACGGCCTTGAGAGGAAGCGGCGGGTCGTCGCCGTTCTGGATGCGGACCTCGACCGTGGCGTCGGCCTGCAGGTTCGCGCCCAGCGTCGCCGCGAAACCCAGCTGCTCCTGCCGGATCGCGAGGCCCACGCGTCCCCACCGCACCCGCTGCACCAGTCCCGTCAGCCGCTCGTCCTCTTCATCAGCAGCCGTATGCGCCGTCACCGTTACATCGCGGCTGAAGTTCCTCGCAAACTCCGGCTCCAGGGTGATCGCAACGCGCTCGACGGGAACATGCGCCGGAAGCGTGAAGCGGGCAACTGTCTCTGTGCCCTGCTGTGCAATGCTCGCCGCCTCGACAACTGGCGTGTAGCGCGTCTGCGCCTCGCGGCTCGGCGGCACACTCGCGCCCCGCACTGCCAATACGCCCGGTGTCGGGCCGCGCTGCCCCGGAACGGGCAGAAAGCGCAGCGCCACATGCAAATCCGGAAAGCTGGACTCCTGCAGCGGCATCGTGGTGCCTTGTCCAAGGCGCTGAGCCGATAGATCGAAGAGGATAAAAGTGCCGAGATGCACGGGAGACCCTTCGCCTGTGCTGCCCGAAACCTCGGCCGACGCGATGAAGTTCCGCGCGTCGAGGTCCAGCATGACATCGGTGTAGGGACGCGCGGGCATACTCAGATCGAAGACGATCCGCCCCCCGCGTTCGCCGAGGTTGCGCACCATCGCCGCTTCGCTCTCGGCTTCGGAGGATTCACTCAGTGTCACGGCGTATGCCGTTTCGACATTGTCGGAGTTGTTCTTCCGAAAGAGTCGAAGGTCTTTCAGCGAAGGCATGGCATGGGCGTACACCGCCGCGTCGAGTGCGGCGCAGGCGGTGCCATCGCGCGCGGCGGACGAAACAGTCACTGTCCGTTCGTAGCGGAATGGGGATACCTGACTGGTGGGGAGCGGTACGGCCACGAACAGCGCGAGACACACGCCGGCGAGCAGCGTCCTCATGGCACACCCAAAGGCAGTTCAGGGGAGGCGTCGGATTGCCGCAGACCCAGCCAATCCCGCTGGTACGCAAAGCTCACCCCCATCAGCAGCACGCCGAGCGCGAGGAAGCTTACTACTCGATAGCCCTCGCTGAGACTGCGCGTGTCGAAGACAAACGTTTTGCCGATGGTAAACACCAGCAGCGCCAATCCCTGCCAACGTACAAACGCGCTACGCCGCCCAAAGCCCATCGCCAGAACCGCTGCACCATAGACCATCAGAAACGCGGAGATAACCAGTGCCTTCCGCAGACTTGCGTCCGAATCACCGGCCGTGCTCCGCCAGAACGTAGAAATCTCCTGCACCACCGCCGCTATGGTCACCAGATTGAATGCTACCGAGGAAGTTGCGGCAATTGTCATCCATCCCGGCAGCCTTTGCTTGTCTTGCTTATGCGCCCGCAGTGTAATCCACACCGCGCACCCAAACGCCGCCATGCCGATCAGTCCGGTCCCGAATCTCCATTTTAGAAACGCCGTCAACGGCTTCGGAGCAAGCCACGCGGGTGTCGTCACAACCCCCGCAAACCCCAACGCCAGCGCGCCGCAGGCAAGCCGGCGCAGCACCCGCGCAACCGCAAAGTCAATCGAGCGCTCCAGCCATGCCG
>CAXTWP010000043.1:12693-13926 GCA_964247945.1 uncultured Acidobacteriaceae bacterium
GCAGTGCCGAGCCCTCCACCAGCCAGCCGATGACGATCCCGCGCCCGGCCGCCTTCAACGGGATCGCCACCGTAAGGAACACTATGGCCAGTGACAAATGCACCGCCGCCGTCACCCGCGCCTGTGGCAGCCGCGTGACACTCAGGTAAACCGCCCCCAGCGCAACCATCAGCCACGGCAACCAGGCATGGTGGCCCGCATCCTGCAACACAAAGTAGAGCGCCAGCGAAACGAACACCGCGTTTGCCATTGGCAATAGGACCGCACCAAGCGGCGCGTCGGAGACTCCCCTTGCGTTCGACCCTATAGACACACTCCCAAATATGATCCCGAACAAACATACAAACAGCGCTGTAATCCATAGCTCGGGCGGTATGTAAAAGGTGGTGTGCCACCTGATAAAATACACCATGGTCGCGGGAAAACTACCCAGCAGCAGCCGAGCCCACGGCTTCAGCCGGACCAGCACAACCGTCGCCAAGTTGATCGCCAGCAGATAGGTTAAGAGAAACACCTCGTGGTTGCCGCCCGTAGAAAGCAGCCGCGGTGTCGCCAGTCCCCCGACCAGGGCATACGCGGCCAGCAACTCTGCGTTCTGCGACCACGCCATGTATGCGTTGCACGCCGTCACCAGGACCATCGCGCCGAGCGCCGCCCAGTCCGGCAGCAGATGATAGATCTGGAAGGCCGCCCAGAGGGTCAAGTAAAGGACGCCGCTTCCCACCGCCTTCAGCGCGTACGAGAACGCCGTCACCCCTTGTCGCCGAAACCGCTCCGACCATACGATGATCCCCGCCCCGCCCGCCAACCCGCAGACGACCCGGCCGGCAGGTCCCAGCCAGTGCTTATTGATCGCCAGCTTCAGGAACAGCGCCATGGCCACCAGCAACGCCACTACACCGATGCGGCTGAACCACTGGGAGCCGAGCCTGTCCTCTATCGACGCCTTCGACGGGTTGCGCAAAGATGGGGGCGGAAGGCTCTGGGTCCTTCGCCCAAGGCGGCGGCGCGACCTTCGTCTCCAAACGCGACCCGCCAAGCCGCAGCCTTGCCATATCCCGCTCCAGCCGCTCCACGCGGCCACGCAGCGCGGCCAACTCGTCTTGCATCGCATCCATGCCCATGGCCCTTAACTGTAACGGCTTAGCCGCGTTCGGGAGCATCTTCCCGTAATCGCCGCGTAGAATTTAATTATGCCAACTGCGTCCTTCTCCCCAGCCCCTTACGACCTAC
>CAXTWP010000044.1:0-2079 GCA_964247945.1 uncultured Acidobacteriaceae bacterium
CGCGCATCCGCTGCGCCACGGTCTCGCCATCACCGACCAGCGCGGTGCCGGCGCGCGCCCAGGCCGCAAGCTGAGGCATGAGAAGGCGCCGGCGCTGGCCGGTGAAAGGAGTGGCACGGCATGGATATGAACGTCCCGGCCCTCGAGCCTGCAGCCGCGGCGCTTGCCCCGCGCCGCCGGATCGTCATTGTCGGCGGCGGCGTCAGCGGCGTTCAATATACCTGCATGTTCTCGGCGCTCGGCGTGCGCGTCACGCTGATTGAGCGCCGTCCGCGGCTGCTCGAGTTCGCCGATCAAGAGATCATCGAAGCTCTTAGCTATCACCTGCGCGACTCTCGCGTAACCATGCGCCTGAACGAAGAGGTGGAGTCGGTGGAGGAGATGCCGGACGGCACCGTCGTCGCCAATCTTGAGAGTAAGAAGAAGCTTCAGGGCGACGCGCTGCTCTACGCGGTCGGCCGCCAGGGCAATGTGGATGAGCTGAATCTTGGCGCGGTCGGCGTCGAGTCCGACGGTCGCGGCCGCATCCCGGTCGACAAGGACTTCCGCACCAAGGTGCCCACGATCTTCGCCGTCGGTGACGTGATCGGCTTCCCCTCGCTGGCCTCAGTTTCAATGGAGCAGGGCCGCGTCGCCGCCGCCCGTGCTTTTGGCGACGAGAGCATCATCTCGAACCCCAGCTTCTATCCTTACGGCATCTGGACGATCCCCGAGATCAGCTTTCTCGGCAAAACCGAAGAGCAGCTGACCGAGGAAGACGTGCCTTACGAGGTCGGTGTGGCGTATTACCGCGAGATCGCCCGCGGTCAGATCCGCGGCGACACTACCGGCCGTCTCAAGCTGATCTTCCATCGTATGACCCATGCCCTGCTCGGCGTCCACATTATCGGTGAAGGTGCGAGCGAACTAGTCCATATCGGCCAGGCCGTGATGGCACTTGGCGGCAAGCTGGATTATTTTGTGGATACCGTCTTTAACTATCCAACTCTGGCTGAATGTTATAAAGTTGCCGCTTTCAATGGATTGAACCGCGTAAGTAAGTTCGACTGAGGCGGAAACCTAAGCAACTGGGAGCGGATAACGAATGACAACGATTATCGGTGTGACTTTATCGGAGCGAATGCTGGTGGGCCTGGTGGTGGACCACAAGCTTGCGGGACCCTTGCGACGCTTCCCCGAAAATGAAGACGACCAGTATGCGCTGGTCGAGATGCCCACCGACTCGCTTATCGAGACCATCTGTGAACGGGTGGTTGCGACGGCCGAAGGATCGAAGGAGATCACCGCCGTTGGCGTCGCCCTGCCCGGCATCATCAAGCAAGGCGTGATTGAAGACTCGCCGAATCTGCCGCAGCTTAAGGGTGCCCGCGTCCAGGAACTTCTTACGTCACAGCTCCGCAGCCACGGCCTTAATGTGGCGGTCAACGTCTTGAACGACGCCGACGCCGTGGCCTCGGGTCTAGCCGCCTCCATCGGCAAGCTGGACCACACCATTCGCGTCTGGTCCATGGGGGTAGGCATCGGCTATGGCCGTTATCCCTTTATGCCTTCCACCGGAGAAGGTGGCCACACCGTCGTGACGCTCGATGACAAGGAACGCTTTTGCGGTTGCGGCGGTCGCGGCCATATGGAAGGCATCATGGGCCATCGCGCAATGCGCCTGCGCTTCCTCGACATGGAGCCCGACGAGGTCTTCGCGGCCGCGAAGGCCGGAGACGTCAAATGCGTAGAGTTTAAGAAGCTTTGGCACAAGGCGCTCGCAGCCGGCACAGCCAGCTCGATTCACACCGATGGACCGGGCAAGTTCTTTATGACCGGTTTCAACGTCCGTTTCGTCGATCTGGCCATGCTCAAGGACTACGTACAGCAGATGGTGACAATGAGTCCGCTTCAAAGCTATACCCTTGAGGTCGTCAGCGACGACGCCGATACGCGAGTTATCGGGGCTGCGGTCGCGGCGCAGCAAGCCTCGATGCGATAGTCGATCGGCTGCCTGGACGCGCTCCCGTTTATACTCGGCAGCTATACTCGGCAGTATGGACAGGCTTTGGACACCCTGGCGCTACAACTACGTGAGCC
>CAXTWP010000044.1:2089-3713 GCA_964247945.1 uncultured Acidobacteriaceae bacterium
AGCCAAGCCGATCCGACCACTCGTAAAGGCGTTCCGGAGGCGTTAGCAGCATGGCCTATCGACCGGGACAAACACTGCGTCTTCTGCAACTTAGCCGCCTCCGCCGACTACGCGATCGTTCATGGCATGGAGCCATCGACCGCCGACCGCGCGGTCCACATCGTCTATCGTGGTCAGGCGTGCTTCATCTGTCTCAACGCCTTTCCTTATGCCACCGGTCACCTGCTCATCGTGCCCTACGAGCATACGGACTCGCTCGCCAAGCTTCCCGCTTCTACCGCGATCGAAATGGTTCTACTCGCCCAGCGCGCCGAGCAGGCGCTCCGCGAAGTGTACCGTCCGGAGGGTCTCAACTTTGGCATCAATTTGGGCTCTTCCGCCGGCGCGGGTGTCGCAGATCACCTGCATCTGCACGCTCTTCCCCGTTGGACGGGCGATACCAATTTCATGACGGTTGTTGCAGAAACGCGGGTGCTGCCGGAGACGCTGGAAGCAACTTGGGCCAAATTGAAGGCAAGTTTTCAGATAGGAGCAACATAGTATGCAAATGCGTCATCTATACCGTTGTGCATGAAGTGCGCGACAAAAGCGACCATCGCACATAACAGCAGTATGTGCCGATGGCTGGGGGGGGGTCTCATGCAGGGTTTACGTAACGTTCCTTCGCTACCCTCACGCACCTCTCCGCTGGAGTCGCCTTTCGGCCGAGGGATAGCCAATCCTTCTGTAACCTCGACGAACGGGCGAGTTCCCCACTATCAGACGATGCCAACGGTTCGCCGCGGCTCCGCTAGTGTCCTGCGAATGCCGGCCGAACCGGACGATGCACAGATTACCGGCTCAACTCGCTCGTTGTCCCGGCGTCTTCTCGCGCTGAATATTCGTTGCGATGCTTGAGCGGGTCAGGTGGATCGTCGCGTCCCATGTTACGGGCGGCGTTCCGGCGGCACACGAGTCGCCTCGAAGTTGGTAGTCTTCCACATTCCCGGTGAGATCCTCTGGTATATCCGGGTATAACGATACGTTCCTTGCATTGCTTCTCCCTCGCTCGACCCTTCCACCCTGGCCAGTGAGGTCACGATAGCGACAGCGCCTAGCAGTTTGATCTTCCGGTCGTCCAGGTCGATCCGGTTAAGGATCAGTCTTCGCGTCCTGAAACGGTCAAGCTGCTGTTGTTTCGTGTTGGCTTGTCCCGTGATCGAAATTCCTACAAAATCGTCCGAGAGCAGCCGGTCGATCGTCGCCAGATCACCCGCAATTTGAGCAGTGCGCCATTGCTCCTCCATGGCCTCGATCTCGTGCCGTTCATTGTGCTTGGATTCCTGGTGGGGTACTTTGTGGCTCGCCCACGTCGTACCCGCCGAGAGCGCCAAGACCGCCAATAGCAAGGGCCGCCTGATGAAGCGTATTCGGCAGTAGAGCGGCGCGAACATCATTCTAGGCGCATGGTAATCCGTCGGCTCTTCGGAGTCAAAGAAGGCCAAGCTCAAGCGAGACGGGTCTACTCAGCCGACGGCGGTCAGGTTCTCCACAATCCGGTCTTTCATCAGCTGGTAGAGACCTCCGATTGCCGCATTGCGAAAGTGCTCCGTCGTGCGATGCTGTTCCAGCGCAGCTTCGTCGC
>CAXTWP010000044.1:3723-5430 GCA_964247945.1 uncultured Acidobacteriaceae bacterium
TAGATCAGAACCGCTCCGGAATCACCTTCGACAAAATGGGCTATGTAACTGACGCATCCAGGCTCCCGCCGCGATCCCGCCGTCAGCGCTTCAAGATGTAGGCGCACCTGCTCCTGCTGCTCAGGGTCGAAACGCATGCGCACAATGAAGGTCACCATGGACTCATCCTCTCAGGCCCGCAACGCCTCGTCAAAGGAAGGGAGCGTCATCGTTTGGGCGCGATCCGGGCCGGTAGAGACCATGCCGATCCGCGCCCCCGACTCCCGCTCCAGAAACCGGAGATAATCCTGCGCCAACTGCGGCAGCTTATCGAACTCGGTAATGCCTTCAGTCGAGCAATGCCAGCCCTTCAGGGTCGTATACACCGGGACAATTGACTCATACCCGCGCATGTCCGCGGGGATGGTATCCGTCAGCTTCCCGTTAATCTTGTAGCCGGTGCAGACCGGGATCTCCGCGCACTCATCCATCACATCCATCTTGGTGACGACGAGCCACTCTGTGGCGTTAATCATGTTGCTATAGCGCAGCAGCGGCAGGTCGAGCCAGCCGCAACGCCGCGGCCGGCCTGTAACGGCGCCGTACTCCTGGCCGCGCGCCCGCAGCAGGTCGGCCGAGTCGTCATGTATCTCTGTCGGAAACGGCCCTTCGCCCACACGCGTGACGTACGCTTTGGTGACCCCGATCACAATACCGATTCGGCTTGGCCCGACACCCGTCCCGGTGACCGCGCCGCCCGCGGTTGCTGAAGATGAGGTTACAAATGGGTACGTCCCATGGTCGATGTCGAGCAGCGCGCCTTGCGCTCCCTCAAACATCACCTTCTCGCCGTGGTCCAACGCCGCGTTCAGCAGCACTGCGGTATCGGCCACGAACGGTGTAATCTGCTCGGCGGCCCGCGCGTACTCCTCGTACATCGTCTTCGGATCGAGCGGTTCTGTCCCAAAGAGCGCGTGGGCAATGGTGTTCTTCTCGAAGCAGGCGTTCTGGATATGCGTCCGCAGCAGCGCCGGGTTTAACAGATCCACGACGCGCAGCCCGCTGCGGTGCATTTTATCTTCGTATGCCGGTCCGATCCCACGACTGGTCGTTCCGATCTTCGTACGGCCCGGCGCGTTTTCGGCCGCCAGTTCGATCATTCGGTGGTACGGCAGGATGACCTGGGCGCGGTTCGAGATGAAAAGTTGCCCCGTGGGTCCGCTGGGTAACGGCAAGCCGGCCTCGCGCAGCTTTCGCACTTCGCTAAGAAACGCCATCGGATCGAGCACAACACCGTTCCCGATCACGGCCCTGCAATCCGGTCGCAGTACACCGCAAGGAATGAGTTGCAGCACAAACTTCCTACCTTCGATGATGACGGTATGCCCGGCGTTATGGCCTCCGGCGTAGCGGGCAACCACCGAAAAACGCTCCGAGAGCACATCGACGATCTTGCCTTTGCCTTCATCGCCCCACTGGGCACCAAAAATGACCGCCGCCTTGCGCTGACTCACAGGGAACTTGTACTCCAGACCGTTGAGATGTAGACCGAGGCCCCTCGAGAGAGGCGACCTTTAATACCGTTCACCATCATATCGTGTTGCCGGCGGATTCCTTAGGGTGGCATTTGCTCGGGAATAGGACACTCTGAGCAAGACAAGGCGGCCTACAATTCACGACGCTGGCTGTTGACAAGTGATGAGGAGAAGGCGTAGTTTTCTAAAATTT
>CAXTWP010000044.1:5548-6045 GCA_964247945.1 uncultured Acidobacteriaceae bacterium
CGAAGCCCACCCTGATTGAATACGGTTCGCTCGCGGAGCGCACTAAGATCTTCGGTCTTCCCGAGGGGCCGACGCCTGATTTCATCATTGGACCCATCATCACCACCGGCTCCCGTTCCGTCACCACTATCACCATCTAACAAGCTGAAGGAACACCATTGCAGGCGTACATCGCGTACGGCACGGGCATCAAGAGTGATTTCGCTTTTGGTGCCCTTCCCTCTTACGAGAAGAGTGCATCTTCAGGCTTCTCCGAGGCAAGTTTCACTGTCCAGCACGTCAACTCTCTTCCCTCGCCTCCCAAGGACCTTACCAAGCTCTGTCAATCGCAGGGACGCAACATCTATGTGGTGGTGCGCGAGAGCACCGTCTCCATACGGGTCGGCTCGTTCCTGACGTTCGAGTTTTCTCCCGCCTCAAGCCACATATGCTGCAAGGCGCTTGACATCGTTCCCGACGAACTGCTTCGCTACTGGTTGGTCCAACAGATTCTGCCG
>CAXTWP010000044.1:6055-8068 GCA_964247945.1 uncultured Acidobacteriaceae bacterium
CTGCCGATGTTTCTTTTGTGGAACGGGACAGCCGAGTTCCTACATGGCATGGCGATCCAAGCCGCTAAGGTGGGTCCAAAGGAGCTTGTGGACAGTAAGGCCGGATGCATCGGCTTTCTTGGCGATTCGCACGCGGGCAAGTCCACGCTGCTCGGCTACTTTCTCTCCCGAGGCCACGCCCTGGTTAGCGACGATCATCTCGCCGTCTCCCGCAAGAATTACCGGGACGTTCTGCCGGCGACGCCCTACTATCGACCCTATCGCGCGGGAGAGGACCTCGGCCACGTTGCAGCTCTCTACTCGCCCGATCCAACTCCTCTCCAGCGTCTCTTTCTGCTGGAGCCGGCGCCGGGTTACGCCGATATCGACCTTGAGGACCTGCGGGGCACCGCCGCCATCGCCGCACTGCTGCCGCATATCCAGTACAACCTCCACAACCCGGAGGTGCCGCAACTGTTTCCTCTCGTCGCCGAAAGGTTTCGCGGCTTGAACCAACTTGTGCGACAGGTGCCCATTAAGCGTCTTTACGTGCCACGCGCCATGGACCGCCTGCCCGAGGTCTACGATCTCATTCAGAAAGAACTCGCGAGCTGACCCTATGATCCGATACGAGGTTTTCGGTCTCCTGTACACCCGCACCTGCCCGCTTTCGTGCAGGCACTGCATCATCGAGTCATCCCCCAAGGCCACCGGGAAGATGAGCCCCGAGCAGGCCAGCGCCTATATCAAGGTCGTGCCGAAATACTCCGACCAACTCTGCTTTACCGGCGGAGAGCCTCTGCTTTACTACAACGAAATTCTCCCGCTCATTCGCCAGGCTAAGGAGATCGGGCTACTGATTGCGCTGGTCACCGGGGCCGGCTGGGTCAGCGCCTATAAGCCTGAGATCGCCCGCGAACGCATTCGCGGCCTCAAGGATGCCGGCCTTGACACCCTCCTTGTCAGTTGGGACGACTACCACGAGGAGTGGTCACCGCCCGAAAACGTCGAACTCCTCGTCGGTCTATGCAAGGAGTTCGGCCTGCCCGTCTACGTTCGCGGCGTCATGGCCTCCTTCGGCGCCAACCCACGTATCGAGCAAAAGCTGGTCAACATCGACGTGCCGTACCAGAAGATCGAGGTCGTCCGCCTCGGCCATGCCTCGACCCTGCCGGAAGAGCACTTCACCTTCACCAATATGCCCGGCCCCGGCGGCTGCGGCACCATCTTCCAGCCCGTCATTGAGCCGGACGGCTATGTCTACGGTTGCTGCGGCCCCTCGCGCGGCAGCCATCGCGCCTCGCCGCTCGTCCTCGGCAACACCTTCGAGGAGGACTTGGACAGCATCCTTCACCGGGCCGTGCGCGACCCACTGCTTGAAGCCATTAGCACGATCGGCCCCTACGGCCTCTTCCAACTCATCAAGGATGACCCCCGCTTGCAGGACCTTCTGCCCGCCCGCAAGCGCTACACCGGCATCTGCGAGCTCTGCCTCGACATGAACAACGTCCCGGAAGTAGTCCAGAGTCTGCGCGAACGCATCTCCGAGCACGACGTGCGCACCATGCTGGTCGCCGCCCACCTCTTTCACCAGTCCAGTCCCGAACTGCGCGCTCAGGCCCAGTGCAGTATGTAACATAAACTATCGGTTGGACGATAACTCCTCTATTCGATAGAGTATCGTCTGACGGAGAACCCATGACCTCTGACGCAACCATCACGATCCCAAAGTATGTGCTCTCCGAATCGCTCAACGACGAGACGGTCGTTCTCGACATGAGCTCGGGAACATACTTCGGCCTCTCTCCGGTTGCCAGCCGTTTCTGGAAGCTGCTCAATGAAGGCTCTTCGCGCGAAAACATCGAAGGCGTCCTGCTTGACGAGTTTGAAGTCGAGCCCGAAGTCCTGCGCGCCGATCTTGATAGCCTGCTCGCCGACCTCGAGGGAAAGAAGCTGATCGTTCGGCAATCGAGCTGATCGGCGGTACGCCATGAACGCCACTCCAGAGATGCGTTTCCTGGTTCGTTGCCTGCC
>CAXTWP010000044.1:8078-13851 GCA_964247945.1 uncultured Acidobacteriaceae bacterium
GCTCACAGCGCCAGCCAGGTTCTCAGCTCGGCCGACCTCGAAGGCATCGACTGGGACCTGCTCGTCGATCTTGCCGGGTGGCACGGAATGTTCCCGCTCCTTGCATCCCGTCTCCTCGCCTCCGATCGCCTAGCAAACGCCCCGATGACGGTTCTCTCTCGTCTTCAGGCCATACAGAGCGGGTGCGTTGGCCGCAGCATTACCCAACTCGCCGCGCTGGTTGAGCTACAACGCGAGTTTGACCGTGCCGGACTCAAGATCGTCGCTTGGAAAGGTCCCTCCGCCGGCCTGCTGCTCTACGGTTCGGCTACGCTTCGCGAGTCCGCCGATCTCGACTTTCTCTTCCTCGAACGCGATCTGCATCCCGTGCTCGACATTACAAGCCGCCTGGGTTACGATCTGCTCGGCAAATCCGAATCGGAGAGCAAGGACATCTATATCCTTACCCGGCAACGGGAGTTCACCTTCGGCCGCAAGGCCGACCAGGTTGTATTGGAGTTTCACCTCCAGATCATGCCTTCGCGCTTCACCCTCTGGCAGGACTCGCCCGGTGAGATCCACCGTGCCAGTACCCCGCTTCCTCTCGGCGACGTAACGCTGGTGCTTCAGCGCCCCGAAGACCTCCTCGTCAGTCTCTGCGCCCATGCCACAAAACACAACTGGGACCGCCTTAAGTGGTCCGCCGACATTGCTCAGTTCCTCAAGGTCTACGGCGACGATCTCGACTGGCCGCTCTTCGTCGAGGAGTTGAGCGCAACCGGCAAGCATCTGGTTGTTCTGCTCGGTCTGGCATTAACCGAAAGCATCTACGGCGTGACGCTTCCGACCGCCGTTCGTAAGGCGCTCTATGAGCACAAAAGAATCGTTGCGTTGGCCCATCAGGTGACCGACCGGCTTATGCTCGGCGAAAAAGAGACCACGCACACCCGGCATCGCAAAACACTCGCCGATCTCCTCTGCCCTCGCATCCGCGATCGTTTCGCCTACACTGTCACTCCCATCGTCGAACTTAACTACGAAGACCTCTATGTCCCGGTCCACAACCGCCTCCTCTTCTTTATGAACTACGCCTTCCGGGTCGTCCGGCTGCTCCGCAAGTACGGTCCCCAACGGCTTGCGACCAAGACAGCCGGCTCCGTCCGTTCGGTGCACTAACGTGGAACGCCCTCTTCGCGCCGCGCATTCCCTCAACCGGTTCATGCGACTTTCTGAGTCAGATCGCTGGTTGATCGCGGAGGCGGCCTTGTATCTTTTCTGCGCAAAGATCGCCACCCTAACAACCTCCACCCGTACCCTGCTGGCTCTTGGCGGCTTGGATCGATCGGAGATCTCACCAGCCCCACGCTTTCACCTTGATACGCAGACGACACCATCCATCAAAGCGACCGTGGCCGCCGCCGTAACCGCCATCGATAAGACCAGCCATCGCCTTGCCTTTGCCAATTGCCTCATTCGCGCCGTGGCCCTCCGTATGTTGCTCGCGCGCCGCGACATCCCTACCGAACTGCACATCGGCGCGCGCAAGGATGAGCACGGTGAGTTTGCCGCCCACGCCTGGCTGACGTTTGGGGACGCGATCCTCGTCGGCGGCGACGACGCCCGCGATCTCTACCGCGAACTCGTCGGCTCCAGCCACTCTCTGCTCCAATAGACCATGCCCGAACTCCCCGAAGTCGAGACCGTCGCCAACGGCGTACACCAGCGCGTCCAAGGTCAGACCATCCTTTCCGTCTGGACCAGCAACAAGCCGCAGACCTTCAAGTCGCCGCCTGAGCTGATCGCCGATACCCTCACTGGTAGCCGTATTGCGCAGGTCCGCCGCGTCGGCAAAACCATCGTCATTGACCTCGAAGATCCCTCCGGCACACGCGCAGCTCAATTTCTCGTTCACCTCGGCATGACCGGCCGCCTGCTCGTCTCCGCGCCCGAGACCCCGATGCCGCCACACACTCACGCTGTTCTTTCCCTCGGCAACGGCCGCGAAGTGCGGTTTGTCGACGCCCGACGCTTTGGCCGCCTCTCCGTCGTCCTGCCGGAGCAGCCCTACCAGGGCCCCGGCCGAGAGCCGCTCACCATCTCCGAAGAAGACTTTTTCGCCCTCTTTCGTGGCCGCAAGACTCCCATCAAAGCCGCGCTCTTGAACCAGTCGCTCCTGCATGGAGTTGGCAACATCTACGCGGACGAAAGTCTCTTCCGCGCCGGGATTCGCCCCCGCCGTCAAGCCGGCCGCCTTACCCGGGCTGAGTTGCGCAGGCTCCGCATCGCAACACAAGCTGTCCTGCTGCATGCCATCGAGCTTGGCGGCTCTTCGGTCTCCGACTATGTCGATGCCGACGGCGTGCGCGGCTTCTTCCAACTTGAGCATCGCGTGTATCTCCGCACCGGCGAACCCTGCCGCGTCTGCCAGACACCGATTCGCCGCGTTCTGCTCGCCGGACGCGGGACGCACTTCTGTCCCCAATGCCAAAAGTGACCGAAGTCACAGGACCGTTGACTCTAAACCGCCGGCTTGATATGCTCTGGATTGAGCTACCGTGTGTGGGAACCTAGTGCGGATGCTCCTCTGCCAGACCATTGTCCCTGTCCTATCTCCGCGGCCGGGAATGAAGTGTCGGCTGGTTCGCTCCGGACCGCTGCCCATTCAGTAATTGTTTGGACGCCTGAGATGAAGCTTCTAGGTCCCGGAGTCTGCATCAATCATGGTCGACAACTACAATCCTATTCACCCCGAGAGCCAACCCCTGAACACCCAACTGGAAACCCTAGCGCCTGAGGCGGCAGAGGATCACACCCCCCTGTCTTCTGAATCCACCCCCACCCAGCAGCATGAGTTCGCCCCGATCGACATAAACGCCGGCTCGACCGACGCCGCGAACCACGGCAGCGCCGGCGGCCAGATCGCCACCGTAGCCGCCGACTCCTCCAACGAAGAGCCGAATTACGATGCCGCCGACTTTGCCGCCGCTCTCGCCAACTTCGACCGTGAGCAGGCCGCCGAGTCCGCCGCCGCCCAGAACCTCACGACTGAAGAGGTCGTCGTCACCGGCACTGTTATCAAGGTCACCGACAAACACGTTGTGATCGACATCGGCCTCAAGTCCGAAGGCCTCATCCCGATCGACCAGGTACTCGACGCTAATGGCGTCTCGAAGTTCCAGGCCGGCGATACGGTCGAGGTGGTCGTCGAGCGAGAGGAGTCCGAGGGTGGTTACCTCGTCAGCTACGACAAGGCCATGCGCCACAAGGTTTGGGACACGTTGGAAAAAGCGTCCATCGACAAGACCCCCGTTAAGGGTATGGTCCTCAGCCGCGTTAAAGGTGGTCTTACTGTAGACATTGGCATCAAGGCGTTCCTGCCGGGCTCCCAGGTTGAGGTCCGTCCCGTCCGCAACCTCGACGGCTACATCGGTACCGAGATTGAAGTACGCGTCATTAAGCTCAACAAAAAGCGTGGCAACGTCGTCATCTCTCGTAAAGAGATGCTTGAAGAGGACCAGAACGCCAAGAAGTCCGTCACCCTCGCCACCCTGGAAGAGGGAAGCGTTCTCACGGGCGTCGTCAAGAATCTCACCGACTACGGAGCCTTTGTCGATATGGGCGGTCTGGACGGCCTGCTCCATATCACCGACATGAGCTGGGGCCGTCTTACTCATCCCCGCGATCTCGTCAACGTCGGCGATGAGATTCAGGTCAAGGTGCTTAAGTTCGATAAGGACAAGCAGCGCGTATCTCTCGGCTTCAAGCAACTCACTCCCGACCCGTGGCTCGACGCCACTGAGCGCTATCCCGTTGGTGCACAGGTCCGCGGCCGCGTCCTTTCCGTTACAGACTATGGCGCTTTCGTCGAACTCGAGCAGGGAATTGAAGGTCTTGTCCACGTCTCCGAGATGACCTGGTCCAAGCGGATGAAGCATCCGTCGAAGATGGTCAAGCCCGGCGACGAGGTCGACACCATCATCCTCAGCGTCAACCCGAATGATCGCCGCATCTCGCTCGGCATGAAGCAGCTCCAGGACAACCCTTGGGAGCAGCTCGAGGACAAGTACCCGACAGGTGCCATCATCGAGGGCCGCGTCCGCAATCTCACGGACTTTGGTGCCTTCATTGAGATCGAGGACGGTATTGACGGCCTCGTCCACGTCTCGAACCTGAGCTGGACCAAGCGCATCAAGCATCCCTCCGAGGTTCTCAAAAAGGGCGAGAAGGTTCGTGCGCTCGTGCTTGGAGTCGAACCGGAGAACCGCCGCCTCTCGCTCGGTGTCAAGCAGTTGCAGCCCGATGTCTGGGACACGTTCTTTGCCCAGCACCGCATCGGCGATGTCATCAAGGGCAAGGTCCTCCGCACCGCCCAATTTGGTGCCTTTATCGAGATCGCTGAAGGAGTCGAGGGTCTCTGCCACGTCTCCGAAGCGGTCGATGCCAACGGCCAGCCGGTCAAGCTCGAAATCGATCAGGAGCATGAGTTCAAGATCGTCAAGATGAACCAGGAAGAGAAAAAGGTTGGCCTCAGCATCCGCGCCGTCGGCGAAGAAGCCAGCCGAGCAGAGGTCGAAAGCTACAAGGAGCGTGAACAGCCCAAGGGCAAAGGGGCTTCTCACGTCTCTTCTTCTTCCAGCAGCACCACGCTGGGTGACCTCATCAACTGGAAGCGCGCCGAACGCGAGTAGCCTTATTTGTAAGCAAGAGGAAGGCCGTCCTCAAGAGGACGGCCTTTCCCTTTAATCGTTGTAGATCAGGCGGTTAGCGAGTGATGGAGAAGGTCGGCCGAACGTTCTACCATCTTCAGCGAAGCACGGCGCATCACCTCAAGCTCTGCCGGGGCAAAAAGCTCGGGAGGAACGCCTGCAACGGCCACAAAACCTGGAGAATCGCCTAAAGCTTCGGAGATCTGGTTCCAGCGTAAGAAAGGCGAGGTCGTGGGCAGCACCACAATCCGCCTCTTCGCCTCCGGTGACACGAAGTAACCGACCCAGATCAAAAGCGCCGCGCACGTAAGAAGATTGTCGGTGACGCCCGCAAAGGAATACAGCTGCCTACTGTGGGCTAACCAGGAAAATGTAAGTAGCTTTGTTGCCGCCAACATGCCCAGACCGAGAATAATCCCGAAAATCCGGCTTCTGTAGCAAAGTCCCAACGGGCGAATCGCATAACAAACGAAGACCAGCATACAGAGCGTAAGCACGCTTTCTGTGCGTTGAAGTTCTGTAATTACCGCAAGGAGAAACACCTTCTCGCTGGGATGGGGCAGCAGGATCGACCCGGAGACGACAACGACAGAGATGCAAACGGCCCAGCGAAATACCAACACGCCAAGCCGCCTGATCCCATCCAACGGCGTCATCGCAAGATCGAAGATTTCGTAAATCACGACCAACGACAACACCGCTTCTATCACAAAATCGATCCAGTAAATCCAGAAATACATCGTATACGCGACATGACGCTCTACGCCGTGCCCTCCAAAAAGAAGAAGTGGCACCAGGATCGCGGTCGAGAAGATGTGGCATACCAACAAAACACTGAGCGTACTGTATTGAGAACCGTTTCGTCTCAACAGAATACTGATCAGAGCGACAAAGCACAAAATTGGTTCACAAACAGACAGAGCAGTCGAGATGGATGAACCGTTCACCGATTTCGCCCCCCTAGGACAAGAGAGTACCTCAACTAGGGGGGCAAACGTAATAAATATTCTTCAGTCCGGTTACTCTAAAGCATCCAGGGGGATCTCAGTTCCCAGGTGCGTCTCGCCTACTTGCCCATGCCGCAGGCG
>CAXTWP010000045.1:0-13602 GCA_964247945.1 uncultured Acidobacteriaceae bacterium
GATCTCGGGCAGGGAAGGGAAGATGGCGGTTTTGATGTCTGCTACGTTTTTGGCGGTGCCGCCGCGGGTCATCATGGCGGCGAACACAGCAGGGACTTGCGCAAGCGGAACGCGGGCGGTGATGACGTCAGCGGAGCGGAAGCGGCCACTGGCGATAAGGTCGAACGCTGTGCGGCAGGCTGCGGGCGTGTGATGGAAGCTGGCCTTGAGGGTGATGTCGCCGTAGTGGAGGCGGTTGGTGTTTAACTGGACCATAGTGCCGGTGGGTGGTCCGCCGAAGAAGTTGACCAGGCCGCCCTTGCGCACCATACCGACTGCCCACTCCCAGGTAAGCGGAGTGGCGACGGCTTCAATGACGATGTCCGCTCCCCGGCCGGCGGGAGTGAGTGCGCGGGCGGATTCAACGGGATCGTCGTCATCTGCGATCTGGAGGACCTCGCTTGCGCCGAAGAGCCTGGCGGTGGCGACCTGGTCCTCACGTTTAACAACGGCGATGACCTGGACGCCCGCAAGCTCCGCCACGTGCATGAACATGAGGCCGATAGGCCCCGCGCCGATGACGATCATAGTGTCGCCTGCCCGTGCGCCGCTTTCTTCCATGCCGCGGACGACGCAAGCCAGGGGTTCGGTGAGGGCGGCAAACTCGAAGGGCAGGACGGGGGGAAGCAGCAAAGTATTTTTCTCGACGATGCGAGCTGGCACGCGGAGATACTCGGCATAGGCACCGTTGTTAAAGAGGAGGTCCTCGCAGAGATTCTGTTGATGCCGCAGGCAGAAGTAACAACGGTCGCACGGAGCGGAGTTGAGGGCAACGACGCGGTCACCTTCCTTGAAGGCACTGACGGCCGCACCGGTTTGGACAACTGTGCCGGCGAGCTCATGGCCGAATAGGATCGGCGGCTTCAGCATCATCGCGTGATAGCCGCGCCGGTAGACCTTGAGATCCGTGCCGCAGGTAAGGGCCGCGCCGACGCGGATGACGATCTCACCCGGGCCTGCGTCAGGCACCGATACCCGTTCGAGGCGGAGGTCTTGCTTGCCGTAAAGCACCGCCGCCGTCATCTCGCCGCTCGTCATTCTCTTCTATCTTCTCACTTCGGAACAAGAAATGTGCAAGGCAGGGCGTGGAGCGCGGGGCAGGTATTTTCATCACCGAGCCGCCGTGCTGCATCTGATACCCTGAGCCAAACGATGCCTTTCGTCTCGCCTGACGCTTTCGCCAAAGAACAGATCGCCGCCGTGCAACAGTATTCGCTACTTTCGGGGCGGGCCGTGCTGAACCTCTTCACCGCCCCTCGGTACTGGGCGGACATCTATACGCAGATGGACTCGATCGGCGTGGGGTCGCTGCCAATTGTTGTGCTGACCGGATTTTTTACCGGATGCGTGCTGGCGCTCCAGTCGGCGGCGGCGCTGCAGGACTTCGGCTCGGTGAGCCTGACCGGCAATCTAGTTGCCCTCTCCATGGTGAAGGAGCTGGGACCGGTGCTGACGGGGCTGATGGTCTCGGGACGGAATGCGTCCGGGATGGCTTCGGAACTAGGGTCGATGAAGGTGACCGAGCAAATTGACGCCATGCGCGCCCTGGGCACCGACCCGGTCAGAAAGCTGGTTACGCCGCGACTGTTCGCCACGGTGTTTATGCTTTTCTTCCTGACAATTATCTCGGATGCGGTGGGCATTGCCGGCGGAGCGCTGGTGAGCGTGACGCTGCTGGGACTGAACGCGACCTCTTACCTCCACAACTCGTATCGGGCGCTGCTTTACAGCGATGTGGTGCAAGGCCTGACCAAGCCGGTGTTCTTCGGCTTCATCATCGCAAGCGTGGGATGCTACTTCGGAATGAACACCAAAGGTGGAACCCAGGGGGTGGGCCGTGCCACAACGCAGGCAGTCGTCGTGTCGTCGGTGGCGCTGATTGTGGTGGACTTCCTGATCAGCCGCGCCATGATCGGATTCTTCCATTGAGTACGGCGGTCGCAGCAGCCAACCCAGAAGAGAAGCCCTCCTTCGACGGACCGGTAGTGGTCTTTAAAGATGTGTCAATCGGATTTGAGCGAAAGGAGGTGCTGAAAGACATTTCGTTTTCAGTCGATGCGGGTCAGACGCTCATCATTCTGGGACCGGCCGGGTGCGGCAAGTCCGTGCTGATGAAGCTGGCGAATGGGTTGATCTGCCCGGATGCAGGAACCATCGAGATCTTTGGGCAGAACATCGCAACGATGCGCGAGGAGGAGTTGTTCCGGCTTCGGGCGCACATCGGCATGGTGTTCCAGGAGTCGGCGCTGTTCGATTCCATGTCGGTCGAAGATAACGTAGCGTACCGGCTGAATGAAGACGGCGTTTCGCCCGAAGAGAGCCACAAGCGGGTGGAAGAGGCGCTTAGGTTCGTAGGGCTGGAGCAGGCAATCGCCAAATTTCCGTCGGAGCTTTCGGGGGGTATGCGGCGGCGCGTCTCGATCGCCCGGGCGATCATCACCGGGCCCGACCTGCTGCTGTACGACTCGCCGACGGGTGGCCTCGACCCGATCACGTCGACGACGATCGTCGAGTTAATCGTCAAGCAGCGGGATGTGTCGCATGCGACCTCGCTTATCATTACTCACCGGCTACAGGACGCGTTTACGCTGGCCACCAACCGCTTCAACTCCGAGGTGGGCAAGATGGAGCTTATCCCAGACCGTGGAATTGATGCGAGCACGCGTTTTCTGGTGTTGAACGACGGTAAGATCGTCTTTCACGGGACGACCGAGGAGCTGGTGCATACCAACGACCCATGGCTGAAGGACTACCTGGCCTGAGGTCATATTCCGTCCTGTCTACCAGGGCAGCGCTCGTTCCATGTGCAAGAAGCCGCCCGTTGGGCCATCGTCGCCAAGGGTCGCCAGAGCCACGCCCGTCTTGGCACCTTCTTCCAACTCCATCAGCGCGCCCTCACCGCCCATATCGGTCTTCACCCAGCCCGGGTGCGCGGAATTTACCTTGATCTTCGTGTCCTTCAACTCATGCGCCAGATGAATGGTGAAGGAGTTTAGGGCCGCTTTCGAAGCGTCGTAAGCGAACGTCTTCATGTCATAGATCTGTGACTCCGGCCGCGCGTGCAGCGTGTTCGAGCCCAGCACGCTCGACAGGTTGACGATCCGTCCGGCGTCGCTCTTCCTGATCAATGGCAGCAGAGCCTGCGTAAGGGAGATGAGCGCAAAGAAATTCGTGTTGAAGGTTTTCCGCAAGGTCTCCTCGGAGGTCGTGCTTGTCAGGTTCGGCCCGCGCTCGTCGAGAAACACACCCGCATTGTTGACCAAGATATCAAGCCGGCCATATTCCTGCTCGATTGCCGCCGCCACGCTTGCATAATCTTCGGAGGCGTTCATATCCAGCTTAATTGCTTTGGCATCGATTCCATCGTCGCGCAACTCGGTGGCCGCCGCTTCGCCCTTCGCCAGGTCGCGCGCGCCTACCAGCACTGTAATGCCCAATGTCCCAAGCTGCCGCGCCGTCTCCAAGCCCAAACCCTTGTTGGCGCCCGTGATTAACGCTACCTTCTTCAACTGACTCATGGCCGCTCCTTGCGTTACCTTAACAGATGAGCCACTCCGCGAAACGTTGCGCGAACGGCTCCGGCAGCCGCGTCTTCTTCATTCGGCCATCGACGACCACATGCGCGGTTTCCCCTTCGCAGAGCAGCGCTCCATCCGTTGGCCGGACGACCCGATAGCCGAACCGGATTACGGACCCGCGCGCCGCCACCAGCCTTGTCTCGACCACCAGTTCATCGTCGTAGCGGGCCGGTGCGCGGTATCGCGCCGTCGCCTCCACCACGGCGATCCTGCACCCCGTTTCCTGCTCCAGTTGTTTGTAGCTCAATCCCATGGCCCGGATCAGCTCGACCCGGCCTATCTCAAACCAGACCAGATAATTGGCGTGGTAGACCACGCCCATCTGGTCGGTTTCGGCGTAGCGCACCCGCACCCGCGCATTGACAATCTTTCTACTTGCTTCGTCCATCTCTTCAGTTTACGGGTCGCTTGCGCGTCCAACTGTCATACTGTCGCCATGCACCTGCTATCTACCGACGCACTCCTTATCATTGACGTGCAGAATGATTTCTGCCCCGGCGGAGCTTTGGCCATGAAGGACGGAGACGCTATTCTCGCCGCCGTCAACGCTCTCGCCAAGCGCTTCGACCATGTGATCCTGACGCAAGATTGGCACCCGGCTGGACACATCTCCTTTGCGAGCAGCCATCCTGGGGCCGCGCTCTATCAGCAGATCGAAGCTGCCTACGGGCCACAGAGGCTTTGGCCCGATCACTGTCTGCAACATAGCGAGGGAGCGGCCTTTCACCCCGCGCTCGACGTACCCCACGCTGAACTCATCCTGCGCAAGGGATTTCGCCGGGAGATCGACTCCTACTCGGCGTTCCTCGAAAACGACCATGCCACGCCAACGGGGCTGGCGGGCTACCTGCGCGAGCGCGGCCTGATGCGGCTTTTTTTGTGCGGGCTTGCCTACGACTTCTGCGTCGGCTTTTCCGCGCTCGACGGCCGAGCGTTCGGTTTCGACGTGCTGGTGGTTGAAGACGCAACCCGCGCGGTTGACCTGCCCGCCACCGGCGCTTTGCCGGGCAGCGTAGAAGCTACTCACGCCTCCCTGGCCGCAGCCGGCGTCCCGCGCATTCACTCATCCGACCTATGACAGGAACAAATTCATGGATCGCCACCGAAGCGACCGTCACCGGCTGTCGGTTCCAGTTCGCGCGCCTCAACACCTTTACGCTAAGAATTGCGACCGGCGAGAAGTTTCGCATCACCTTTCATTACTACGCCTACGGTCGCCTCTACTCGGACGAGTTCCAGTCGCCGGTAGCGATTCCACAGAACACGCGCATTGCGCTCACCTACAACCCGCTCCAACCGGAGCAGAACAGCCGGACTTCCGGTCCTAACGCCAGCCCTGGTCGAAGTCCGCTCATCGCCATTGGTATAGCAGGCAGTGTCGTTCTTTCGCTCCTATGGCTTACCCTTGTTCGCGGCTGCAACTAACTCGAAGTTGGTGCCGCTCAGTTCCGACTCATCAGTCCCAACTCACCCGCTCGCGCTTGCATCGCCGCCAGACAATTCCCCACATGCTCCTCCAAGCTGATCTCCAACAGACGAGCGCCCTCAGCCATGTCTTGCCGCGACACCGCCCGCGCGAACGCCTTGTCTTTCATCTTCTTCAGGACGCCCTTGACCTCGACGTCCAGGATGGACCTGGTGGGCTTGACCAGCGCACAGGCCGTTAGAAAGCCCGCCAGCTCATCACAGGCAAACAGCGCCTTATCGAGGTGCGTCTCGCGCGGTGTGCCGGAGTAGTCGGCGTGGGCCAGGATGGCGTGCAGGATTTCCTCCGGCCAGCCCTGCTCACGCAGGCACGCGACGCCGACGAACGGGTGCTCGGCCAGCGAGGGATGCCGCTCGTAGTCCATGTCGTGCAGCAGCCCGGTGCAGGCGTAGGTCTCCGCGAACCGGTATGCCTCTGCGCCAGCCAAGCCTAGCCGCGCGGCTTCTTTCACGCCGTATGCGTCGGCGCAGACCGCAACCGCGAGGCCATGTTTGCGGAGGCTCTCGCCCTTGGTCCACTCCTCCAACAGGGCTAAAGCATCCGCGCGCGTGTATGTTCCTGAGTTTGGCAATCTTTACTAAGCCTCAATCCACGAAATCGACATGGGACTTGTGCGGGATGATGCCGCGCTCGAAGCCCATGGCGAGCAGCTTCCGGATCGCCTCGCGGCCGTCCTCGCCGTAGTTCAACGTGCGTTCGTTCACGTACATGCCGACGAAGCGGTTGGCCAGCACCGGGTCGAGGTCGCGCGCAAACTGCATTGCATACTCAAGCGCGGACTCACGGTTGTCCAGCGCGTGCTGGATGGAGTCCCGCAGCGCCTGTGTGGTGATGCGCATCACCTCCGGCCCCAAGCTGCGCCGGATCGCATTGCCGCCGAGCGGCAAGGGAAGGCCCGTCTGCTCACGCCACCACGCGCCAAGGTCAATAATCTTCGAGAGACCATCGGACGCATACGTCAGTTGCCCCTCGTGGATAATCAGGCCGGCGTCGAACTCGCCCGCGACCACCGCCGGGATGATCTTGTCGAAGGGCACGGTGACGGTCTCGATCTCCGGCGCAAAGAGCTTTAGGGTCAGGTACGCGGTCGTCAGCGTGCCGGGCACGGCAACGCGGAGCTTCTTCACCTCGTCGAGCGTGATCTTGCGCGGCGCGACGATCATGGGGCCATAGTCCTCGCCCACCGACCCGCCGCACGCCATCAGGGTGTAGTTGTCCTGCATATACGGGTAAGCATGGAAGCTGATCGCGGTGACATCGTAGAACTGCTCGTCGATCGCTTTATGGTTCAGGGTCTCGATATCGGTCAGCACATGGGTGAACTTGTAGCCTGGCACGCGGACCTTGTTGGTGGCCAGGCCATAAAACATAAAGGCGTCATCGGAGTCGGGGCTGTGGGCGATGCTGATCTCTTGCGTGGCGATGCCGGTGAGGCTCATGTGCGGATATTCCTTGGGGCGGTACGGTAAGGCTAGCTGGTTCGCCAGCGGCGCATGGTGCTGTAGAGGGTGGCGGCGCCGATGATCTTTACCGCCTCGCCGGGAAGGAAGGGCGCGACCGCTAAGTGCCACGCGACGTCCGCATGTAGGTGGAGAAGCACCGCCAGCCAGGTCGCGCCACAAGCGAAGATCCATGCCGTAGCGAGAACGGCTGCCGCCAGTCCACCGAAAAATGGTGAAGAGAGTACGCGCAGCCTGTACGCGAGCCATCCGGCAGTGGCCGCCGCGACGGGATACGAGAGCAGGAAGCCGCCCGTCGGCCCAAGCAGTTGAGCGACGCCTCCGGGGCCTTGCGGGGTAAAGACGGGCAGACCGATGGTGCCCTCCGCAAGGTAGAGCGCCATCGCGGAGAAAGCAGCCGTTGGACCCAGTGCCATACCGATGACCAAGACCGCAAAAGGAGTCAACGCCAGCGGCACGGGCGAAAACGGCAGCGGCAGCGAGACATGCGCGGCAAGGGCCATCAGGCCGGTGGCGGCGACTACAAGAAATGCCTTTCCCGCGAACGTCTCAAGCAAGGCGCTGCGATCTGCGGCGGAACCGAAATCGTCATGAGCGACAGTCAGCATCTAGGATTCCTTAGCGGCGCGGACCTCAGCGACTCACCTTTAGCAAGCATAACAAGGCCGCAGGGTGTGCGCCGTGGAACTCAAAGCCTGCTTGAGCGAAACTGCATGAGAGTGAATCCTGCTCCATGAATTGTGCGCGGATTCGCTCCCAACCAAATTTGCACAGGAGGCGATACGAACTTGGTTCCTTCCTCTACCAGGCGAGGTTTAAGGCTTGACGGAACCAGCCCGCAACGATGTACTCGGGAGAGTGATTCACTCCAATCGCACATAAAGGCGTCCCATGCGTTTCTCTCTTCTTGTCGGCGGCTCCGCCAGACTCTACCAGAACCGCCGCAAGGTCGCGACCGTTGCCGCCGCCGTGCTCGCGGTTACCTTGGGCTACCATGTCGTCTGCGGTCAGAATGGCCTCACGGCCTATCAGCAGAAGCGCATCAACAGCGTCACGCTGGACCGTGAGCTGAAAGCGTTGACCCGTGAAAACGATCTGCTGAAAGAGCACGTCGACCGTCTGCGCAACGATCCCAGCGCGATCGAACATCAGGCACGCGAGACCCTGCACTACACGCGGCCGGACGAGGTGATCTACACGCTTCCCGCAACGCAGGCCAACACCGTGCGGTGACTGCTAAGGATTGGCGATTGTAGGTTCACCGGGAAGCCGCTTGCCGTGGATATGCTTTCGGATGTCCGGGTAGAACTCGATCAGCAACGCACCGAACGATCCTTCCGCCGTGACCTCGAATCCTTGCTCAATCGTCAGGATTGCGCCCCTCTCCGCCCTAGGGTAATAGAAATTTGAGAGGCCGCCCGAAACCAGGTTCCCAAGGACATTGCTTATGTTCGGTTGCAGGTGTCCGCTATCTCCCCGGCAAACGACAGTAGTGCTCAGGGAATAGAAGAAGCGTTTCTTGAACGATCCCGTCCCCATGCGAAAGTATCGGGCATCCTGGCGCAGCAGCACAGGCAGAATGCCGTTGCCGATGATGGTTCCATCAAACTGATCTAAATAATTGGCCCCCATCCGCATCCCAAAGCCGCCCCAACCTTGAGGATAACCATGATGCGTCCCGTCCGGATCGACGGAGCTGTGCGAGTCCGTCGCCTGACCGTAGCCGGCGGTAATGAAAGCAAGGCCGAACTGGTAAGGATCGATGGCGCTGCGAAAGGCGGCGCGCATCTTCTGGCCGGGGCTGAGAGGGAGAGCGTTCCCGCCCAGCACTGCGTTGAAGTTGGGCACTACCCCCGCCATGAGCTGGTGCAGCTCGATTTGCAGTTGTTCTTCCGCCTCTTTGCGTCTTTCTTCTTCTGTCAGCGGAACCTTCGTCTGCGGAGCGGCCTGCTGGGAAACGGACGACGAGCTCTGCTCGCGGTCGCCGGAGGATAACTCGAGGCTGCGACTTGGCGCGTCCGGTAGCTCTGTCGAAGCGATTTGTGTTCCCTGCTGTGCACGGAGTTCCGGTGAAAAAAACGTGCATACCGCCAGCGCGGCGGTGCAAATGAGAGGACGGACGGTCAGAAGGATCACAGCTTAAGTTTACCTGAGTGTTTCTCCCATCAGCGCGCGACTGGTAAAACAGTAACGTCCGCATGAACATACTCTCGCGCACGCCTCCTCAAGCCGATCACAGGGTTCATTACGGCGCTGACGCCTCGCAGTTTGGGGATCTTTGGATGCCGGACCATGCCCCGGGTTCTGGATGTCCGCTTATGGTTTTCTTTCATGGCGGATGGTGGCAATCCGCTTTCGATCTCGCCTACGCAGGGCATCTCTGTGCCGCGTTCAAAGCGGATGGCATTGCGATCTGGTCCATCGAATACCGCCGTGTGGGCCTTACTGGCGGGGGATGGCCGATGACCTTCCAGGACGCTGCGGCTGGGCTCGACCATGCGGCTACGCTGGCCCGAATCTTTCCTCTCGACCTTACGCGGGTAGTTGCCATGGGCCACTCCGCCGGGGGACATCTCGCGTTCTGGCTTGCCGGCCGCCACCACATTGACCCGCACAGCCCGCTTTACGCGCCGCAGCCAATCGTTCCGCTGCATGGAGCCCTCGCGCTGGCCGGATGCGTCGATCTCCGCCTCACGATCGATCTCTCCGGCTCTCTGACCTATGCGCACGACAAACAGGAGGTTTATAGCCTGATGGGCGGGCCGCCAAGCAGCTTTGAAGATCGGTACCACGCCGGCAATCCCGGCGACTTACTCCCTCTCAACATCAAACAGGTGCTCATCCAAGGCAAGGACGACGCTCAGGTCCCACCCGCGCTGGCGGAGCGATGGACCCAAAACGCCCGGCGGCAAGGTGACGACGTGACTGTCCAACTGCTTGAGGACACCGGCCACTTCGATGTGGTCGATCCGCAGAGCAAAGCATGGCCAAAGGTGCGCGCGGCCGTCCTGGCGCTCCTGCTCTCGTAATAAACGTACGCTGCCGCCCCATCCGTATCGATGCGTCTAAGCTCTCCGCGTTTTGCGGTATAAAATGCCCGCGGAACTGAGCAGGCCGCTTGTAAGCAGGATCAAGGAGCTGGGTTCCGGAACCGGGGAAGAGCCTACAAAGGTCTGCGGAACTGTGTAGCCCGAGTTCTGAGTGCCCGTAACCGGGGTGTACAACGAAAACTGACCCTGATCGAAGGCTTTATACCCCGACGAGCTAACAGTAGTGGCGGCCAGTGCCAGCAAGGCAGAATCGGCCCAAGTGGTGTGGACCTGGGAGGGGTTCGCCGCTGAAAGGTACCAGGCAGCCTCCTGAATATCATCGTTCGTGTAGGTGCCCGCGCCGAACTGGCTGAATAAGAAAGCATCTTCTTGCGCGATTGTGGACGATGCGCCGGTAATCGGCGCAACCGTTGCGGTCCAGGTCTCGTTCAGATAGGTCTCATTGTCGAACGCGACACACATCAAGGACTGCCGGGCAGTGGATCCGTTGACGGAAAACCCATAAGGATAGATGTACGCGGTGTCGGAGGGATTGACGGCGCTGACATCTTCGAGGGTGAGCGTGATGGGCGTTGCGCGAGCCGCCGTCGAGAGGAAACCGAGACCAAGGACCGCAAGAAGCAAGTGATACATGAACTTCATGGCGACACTCCTTTGATTCACCCATACTGGGCTGCCAGGGGATCGGAACTGACGATCCCCTCTGTATGGGTATTTCGGCCTAGCCGATCGTTGCGTGAGAGTAGAAATCTTCTACTCCCGAACGGTCGACTGAGGCTGAACAAAGTAGCGGTGGATGCCTTTCCCAAGGAGCCAAAGGCCCAAGAAGATGGAGCGCATTCGAATTCGCAGGATGGATTATCTAATGGAAGGGCGCATGTTGGGCGCACCCCAAACGCCGGGGTGAGCTACTGAAGCTCGATCCCGGCGAAGAAGTAACCTATTTCGAAGGCGGCGGTGTCTTCGGCGTCCGAGCCATGGATGGCATTTTCGCCGATCGAGGAGGCAAAGTGCTTGCGGATGGTGCCTTCCTCGGCTTGAGCCGGATTCGTTGCGCCCATCAACTTGCGCAGGTCGGCAATCGCATTTTCTTTTTCAAGAACCATCGGGAAGATCGGGCCGGAGCTCATGAACTCCGTCAGTTCGCCAAAGAACGGCCGCGCCGCGTGGACGTAGTAGAAGCCCTCGGCCTGCGCCTTGGAGATGGAGACGCGCTTGATGCTGACGATCTTGAAGCCCGCCTTTTCAATCATGGCGAGGATGGCGCCGGTGTAGCCCTTGCGGACCGCGTCCGGCTTAATGATGCTGAATGTACGCTGTGACAAGGTTAATTTCCTCCATATTTGCGTTCACCTTCAAGTCTAAAGCACCCAGCTATCCGCCGCGGCGCGCGGCGCGTCCAAGAGCCACAATCCGAGCCACGGCAGGAATATGGTTTCTCGGGTGCGCGGCCTGGTTTGCCGACGGCCTGGTGAACGCCCACTGCCGCTTGTGGGGGCATGCCAAACTGGCGTTTACCGTGGCGCTCTCTTCCTGGCTGCGGGATTGTTCTACAGCCGGCGGCAGCGAGGCTAAGCCTTCCCGATCACACGCGCCATCGCCTCGCCGATTTCGGCGGGGGACTTGACAACATGAATACCGGCGGCGCTCATGGCCTTCATCTTCTCCGCCGCGGTGCCCTCGCCGCCTGAGATGATGGCTCCGGCGTGTCCCATGCGGCGGCCCGGAGGCGCGGTCTGTCCAGCGATGAAGCCGACGACGGGCTTGGTGACGTGCTGCTTGATGTACGCCGCGGCGGCTTCCTCAGCCGAGCCGCCGATCTCGCCGATCATAATGATCGCCTCGGTCTCGGGGTCGGCTTCGAGCAGCTTCAGCGCGTCGATGTGGGTGGTGCCGATGATGGGATCGCCCCCGATGCCGATGGCCGTCGACTGGCCGATGCCGCGCGTCGTGAGCTGGTATACCGCCTCATAGGTCAGTGTGCCGGACTTCGACACGATGCCGACCGAGCCTTCCTTGTGGATGCGGCCGGGCATGATGCCCACCTTGGCCTTGCCGGGCGAGATGACGCCGGGGCAGTTCGGCCCGATCAGCCGCGATTTTGACCTCCGCACGATCTCCCAGACTTTGACCATGTCGAGCGTGGGGATGCCTTCGGTGATGCAGATGACCAGCGGTATCTCAGCGGCGGCGGCCTCGAGGATGCCGTCGGCGGCGAAGGGCGGCGGCACGAAGATGACGGTGACGTTGGCACCCGTCTCCTTGACGGCCTCTTCGACGGTGTTGAAGACCGGCCAGCCCTCGTGCGTGGTGCCACCTTTGCCGGGCGTTACGCCGCCGACGACGTTGGTGCCGTATTCGGCGCAGCCCTTGGCGTGGAAGGTGCCCTCGCGGCCGGTGATGCCTTGCACGATGAGGCGGGTTTCTTTGTCTACTAAGACCGACATCTTCTTCTCCTGGGCTGCTCGTCTACCTTGTAGCGAGTACCTTGTGGTTACCACCTGTACGCGGGTCGAACACCAGTTCGTGAGCTTGCTCCGGGATGCGCTTCGGCGGCCGGCGCTTGAGCGAAACGACTGACTCGAACTGCTTGCCAAACGCCAAAAACGCGCGCAGAGCATTGTTGACCGACTCCGAGTCTGGGAAGTGATCGACAACATCGGGGTCCAGAATGGCTATGTTTGTGCCTTGCCGTAAGAGGTTGGTGTACTTTCCTCGCACGGGCGGTGTCTTCCGTGTTGGTGAGTCTGCGGCTTCAACCTTTTTCATAAAGTGCTCTTTGTGTCGGGCTTGCCACCCGTGCGCTGATGATGCGGATCAGGCCATCTTCCTCATTATGAACCACGAAGAGCAGACGCCCTTTGGTGGACAGGCCAATGTTGATGAAGCGCTCGTCGCCTGGTTGGCTATGTTCCGCGTCGGCCTCGAAGCGCGCGTTGAGATCATAAAACGGGGTGATCGCCTCTTCGAAGCTAACACCGTGCTCACGAGAGTTTGTCCGGGATTTCGCCGGGTCACAGTCGAACCTGATGTACATGGGAGCGAATGCCGAACCGGCTAATTCCACAAAGTGGAGTCAAGAAATGAGTAGCTTTAAGCGCCCACAGGGCGGAGCACCTACAAGCGTTTGAAGCAGAATTACTGCCGTTGAGATCAGCCATCCTTTGCGGTACATCAGTTGCATCTTCGGCGTGAAGAACTGATACACAGAGAGAATAAATATCACAATGCAAGTAGACATCCAGATAAATCTGAATCCATGCGCCCATGATACGCAAAGCCCAGCAGGGCGGGGATTACCGCAACGCCTGCAAACGCTTCAAACACGTCAAGTCGGCTGACGACATCTCTTCTCTTGAAAAAGAGAATCACACGTCCAACAGCACTCAAAACAAGAACAACTACAAACGTCCATATGTAGATTCGCCAACCGTGCATCGCCTCTCCGTTGTACGTCTGTCTACCGCGTCTTGTAAACGAACTAAGCAACACTGCGGCTGTATTTACAGCCTTGCCGCCGCTACAGCCAAATCCGCTGCTTCCTTCATAGTCGCCCCAATCTGCACCTTCAAACCCGACTCCGCTATGATCTGCCGCCCTTCCTCCACATTCGTTCCTTCAAGTCTAAGAATGATCGGCAGCTTCACCTCCAGCTTCCGGGCCGCCGCCACTACCGCCGTAGCCAACACATCCACCCGCAAAATCCCTCCAAAGATATTGATAAAGATCGCCTTCACATTCGGATCACTGAGCAAAATCCCGAAGGCGTTTTCAATCTGCTCCTGATTCGCCCCGCCACCCACATCCAGAAAATTAGCCGCCGACCCGCCCGCGTATTGGATGATGTCCATCGTCGCCATGGCCAGACCCGCGCCGTTGACCATGCAGGCGATGGTTCCGTCAAGCTTGATGTAGTTGAGGGCGTACTTCGAGGCCTCTACTTCGAGGGGGTCTTCTTCGGCGACGTCGCGGAGTTCCTTCACGGCCTT
>CAXTWP010000046.1:0-2815 GCA_964247945.1 uncultured Acidobacteriaceae bacterium
AGTGCGACCCGACCTTCAGCGATCTGCGCCACGAGATCGCCACCACCGGCGGTGCCACCCAGCCCTACACCATTCAGTCCGGCGATACCCTCTCGCACGTCAGTAAGCTCTTTTACGGTACGCCGAATCAATACATGCTCATCGTCAAGGAGAACCATCTACCGGACCCCAACAACGTAAAGATCGGCACTACGCTTCAGGTTCCCGTTCGCTCGTGAACCGTAATGGTCCGACGGGCCGCCCGCCCATCGCGGCGCGGCCCTAAGGCCGCTCCGTTCCTGCATACAATCAGATGTGGTTTGAACGGAGGCAGTACATGAACGGCAGGGCGAAACGGATCATCATTGTATCAATTGGGGCAACGTTAGCTGTTCCGATGTTTGCACAAGTCGGTATCTACATCGGGCGCACTCCCCCACCGCTTCGATACGAGGTAAGGCCTCCTATCCCCGGCGAAGGATATGCCTGGGTGGATGGCTACTGGGGCAATAACGGAGGGCGCTACGTCTGGGTTCCCGGTCGCTGGGACCGGCCGCCCTATCAAGGCGCGTACTGGAGTCACCCTCACTACGACCACTACGACCGAGGCTGGCAGATGCACGAAGGCCACTGGGATCATGAGGACCACGGCGACCACCATGACGAAGGCCATCCCCGTTAAGAGGTAGCCAACTCGCAGCATACCAATCGTCAACCTCACGCCCATGGCGAATCATAAATCGCTGTGGGCGTTTTCATAAAGAACGCACTCCGCGGCGCGGGCGGATTATTTTCGTGGACATTGGCTCGACATCCGGTAGTCTACTGCCTATCAGCACTCCTTCGACCTGTTCCCGACTGCCCCATCTGGGCCGTCCGCTCTCTTGCAGGCGGTCGCGTCGGCGTCCTTTGCTGAGACTTCTCCTGGAGGACCCTCTCTCGTGGCCTTGGCATCGAAAACCAGACGTTCGCTCCTCCTCTCGATCGCGCTGATGTTCCTGACCTCTACCAGCCCGACCTCAAAGCTGTATGCGCAACAGACACTCGGCGGCATTGTCGGGACGGTCACCGATCCGCAGGGCGGCTTGCTCCCCGGCGTGACCGTGACGGCGGTGGATGAGGGAACGCATCTAACGCGCACGACCAACTCGAGCGAGAGTGGCGCGTACGCTCTGGCCAACCTGCCCATCGGCACGTATACCCTGACGTTCGCACGGGAAGGTTTTACTACGACGCGCTTTCCGGGCATCGTGGTGCAGGCGGACCGCAGCGTGACTCTGCCGGCGCAACTGACGATCGGTTCGGCCGCCGACAACGTCACCGTCGAAGCCACGCCACTGCTCAACGCCGTGGACACCACCAACGGCTACGTGCTCGATCACGCCCAGATCGAGGCCGTGCCTCTGCCCACGGGCAGCTTTACCGGCCTGGCGATCCTTTCTCCCGGAGTGAACTCGGAGTTGCCCGAGGGCACGGGGGCGAACTCGGGCCTCGGCAACCAGTCGATCTGGGCGAACGGACAGCGCGACACCAGCAACAGCTTCTCGCTGAACGGGGTGGATGCCAGCAACCTGTTCAACGGCAAATCGACCAGCCAGGTCGGGTCTGCCCGGGTCGTCAACAGCACCGGCGTGTCGTCCAGCAACGGCGCGGCCGGCGTGATCCCCTCCGCCGCGTCCATCTATCTCTCGATCGGCAACGCCATTCCGACACCCGCGCCGGAGTCGATTGCGGAACTGCGGGTGAACGCCTCCATGTATGACGCGCAGCAGGGATCGACCTCGGGCGCGCATATCGACATGAGCACGGCGTCGGGCACCAACGCCTATCACGGATCGCTCTATGGGCATCGCGGCACCAATGCCCTGAACGCGGCACCCTTCTTCTTCAAGAATGACGGGGACATTCCCGATAGTCTCAAAAATCCCGAACTGCACCGCTACGTCGTGGGCGGCACGCTGGGCGGCCCGATCCTCAAGGACAAGCTCTTCGGCTTTGTCGCCTATCAGCACCTGCATGTCTCGGATTCCGAGATCGGCTACTCGTTCCTGGACGTGCCGGTGGGACTGTCGGATACCACCCGCGACGCCACCTCGTTCGCCAACATCATCAACGCGCAATTTCCCAACGCCAACCAGACATTGACCGCCGCCAGCATCGATCGGACCGCCTTGGCGCTGTTCAACTCACCGGCGCTTCCGGGGGAACCCGGCAAGTGGTTGATCCCGAACGATACCGGTTCGGGGCTGCTCTCGCCCACCCATCCCTTCAATGCGTTTCTCCCTGGAACCGGGCGGTTCAAGGCGGACCTGGCGGTGGCGAATCTGGACTATAACGCCTCGCAGAAGGATTCCATCGCGCTCAAATACTTCTACCAGCACGATCCGACCCTCGCGCCCTACGCCTACTCCAGCGTGCCGGGCTTTACCGAACATCTCGACTCCGGCGCTCAGGTGTTTTCGATCATCAACACCTACCTGCTCAAGCCGAACCTGTCGACGACGCAGACGCTTGGCTTTCTGCGCGAGAAGATCTACGCGGATAACGAGCAGCCGTTCGGCCCGTCGAGCATCCCTGGCGGTTCGCTCGGCAACGTCTCGATCAACACCTTCGGCTCCAACTACTTCCCCGGAGTTTCGATCGTCAACGTGCTGGGCAACACGGCTCTCAACGATGGGATCGGCACCGGTATCCTGAACATCGGCCCAAACTCCGAAGGTCAGGCCTCGAACACCGGCGTCTTTCAAAACCGCGTTCAGCCATCGGGCAACGCGATCTGGACCCTGGGGCGGCACACCGTCACCTTCGGCGTCAACTACAGCTACACCCAATTGAA
>CAXTWP010000046.1:2825-13570 GCA_964247945.1 uncultured Acidobacteriaceae bacterium
GTACCGGCACGATCGCGACGGATGACCTGAGCGCCTACGCCCAAGGCTATGTCACGCCGGGCGGATCATCGACCAACTTCTACGTCAGCACGTTCCTGCAAGGCAACGCGAACCGCTACTACCGCGCTAACCAGCTTGGCTCGTACGCGCAGGATAAGTTCCAGGTGACACCGCATCTTTCACTCACAGCAGGCCTGCGCTACGATTGGGATGGCGGCCTGACCGAAAAGCAGGGCCGCATCTTCAACTTCGAGCCGACACTCTACAGCTACAACGCCGCCTCGGATATTATCGGTAATCCGGGCTTTATCATCGCGGGCAACAATGCGAACGGCACCAGCGGGGTAAGTCCGACCACGCTCACGGGGCGGCAGTGGGGCATCGGCCCGCGAGTGGGCGCGGCGTGGCAGCCCGGATTTGCCGACAGCAAGGTAGTCGTTCGAACCGGCTTCGGCATGTACTACGACCGCGGCGAGCTGTTCAGCTACTTCTCGCCCGGCTATGCCATCGGAACCGTGACCGGCGGACCATTCGGGGTCAACCAGCAGCTGCCGTTCGTCACGGCGTCCACATGCCCGACCGCGACACTCTATAGCTATTTCATCCCGACCTGCGGCGGACTTGCGTCGGGAGGCGATTCCTCTGCTCCGCCAACGACCGCTCCAACCGCCGCAACAGGAAATTTAGCGAATCCTTACACCACACAACCGCTCAACCCTGTTTCGTCGAGCCCAAAGTCCTCCGACCTAAGCAAGTACCTGCCGAACCTCGCTTCCATCTCAAACGGCGGTCAGCCGATCTCGCTCGGCGTCTATGACCGCACCAACAAGCTGCCTTACACCTATAACTACACGCTCGACATCCAGTGGCAGCCGCGCAACGACCTTGCCATCTCGCTCGGGTACGTCGGCAATCTGGGACGGCATCAGGTCATTCCCGTGCCATTCAATCAACCGGGGATTGCATCCCCCGGCAACACCATTCATGGCGAAAAGTACACCTACGGCTATACGGTGGGCGGAGCCGGCCTTCCCGACGGCACAAGCTACGACGCCGATTATGAGGGCGGCAACGTCGACCACCGTGTACCCTACGTAGGCTACGCGGCGGAGTCGATCGACTACAAGGCGGCTGGGGTCGATGCCTACAACGCGCTCCAGGGGCATATCGAAAAGCGAATGAGCCATGGTATTCAGGTGGGCGCGTCGTACACCTACTCGCATGCGCTCGACGAGCAGAGCGGCCTCGGCCTCTTCTACAACGGCAACAATCCGCTGA
This sequence comes from uncultured Acidobacteriaceae bacterium, assembly GCA_964247945.1. Taxonomy (GTDB): domain Bacteria; phylum Acidobacteriota; class Terriglobia; order Terriglobales; family Acidobacteriaceae; genus Edaphobacter. Next base: position 4,104 of record CAXTWP010000046.1, read on the forward strand.
ACCTGCGCGACGGCTACGCCTCGGCCGACTTCGACCGGACGCATGTCATCAACTTCAGCTACGTCTTCCAGGTGCCGGATTTCGCACCGAAGCATACGCTGGCGGGATACGCCGCCAACGGTTGGTCGCTGGTGGGCCTGACGGTGCTGCAAAGCGGCCAGCCGTACAGCGTCATCGATTTTACCGGTGCGGTCGGCAGCATCTACTACAGCACCAACAACGGCATTACCAATCCCATCGTTCCGCTGGCCCCCGGATGCACCCCGCAGAACGCAAAGACGGGGTTGTCAGGGTCATTCGGAGACTCCGCGCTCAAGCCGGCCTGCTTTACGGTGCCCCTGCTCCCCGCCGGCGGCCTCAATGGAGCGATTCCCACCTCCGACCCCTACGAGACCAGCTTTACAAGCGGCCAACGCAATATCTTCCGGCAGGCCTTCCAGAAGCGGGCCGACGCCTCACTGGTGAAGGTACTCGGCATCAGTGATCGCTACAATCTGAAGTACACGTTCGATGTGTACAACCTGACCAACACGTCGAGCTTCGACATTCCCGGCAACGAAGTTTCGCAGAACACGAACTTCAATGCGCGTCCGGCCGGCCCACAAGGGACCTACGCGTCGGGCGTAGCGCCGAGCGGGCAGACCTGCTCGACCACAGCCGGTCAGGCCTCGGCCGGCCCGAATACAGGTAACTACTTCTACAACTGCCCGACCGGCATCGGCGTGGTGACCCATACCATCGGCAGCCCGCGGCAGATTCAGATGTCCTTGCGTTTTATGTTCTAGCAGCCGTGAGGGAGACCGGTAAGTTCCTAGGGAGCCAGTTCGTGTCCTACTCCACTGTCACGCTCTTCGCCAGATTGCGCGGTTGGTCCACATCACACCCCCGTCTTACGGCGATGTGATATGCCAGCAGTTGCAGAGGCACCACCTCCAGCACCGGCAGCAGCAACTCCGGTGCCTGCGGGATGTGGATTGTATGCTCCACCAGGCCCGTAATCTCCTCATCGCCCTCAATCGCAATCGCGATCACCCGGCCCGACCGCGCCGTCACCTCCTGGATATTCGAGAGCGTCTTCTCATACTTCAGCACCGACGAGGCGTCGTTCGGGTCCTTGGTCGCAAGGCACACGACCGGCAGCGTCTCGTCGATCAGCGCATTCGGCCCGTGCTTCATCTCACCCGCCGGGTAGCCCTCGGCATGGATATAGCTGATCTCCTTCAGCTTCAGCGCGCCTTCGAGCGCGATGGGGTAGTGAATCCCGCGCCCGAGGAACAGAAAATCACGCGCCGTCGAAAACGACTTGGCCAACTGTAAACACTGATCGTCCACGGACCGCAGGATCTCCTCCACCTTCCCCGGCAGCTTCGCCAGCTCGTCCACCAGATGCTTCGATTCCTCTTCGGAGATCGTTCCGCGCACCTGCGCCAGATACAGCGCGAAGACAAACAGCGCCGTCAGCTGCGCCGTGAACGCCTTTGTGCTCGCCACGCCAATCTCCGGTCCGGCGTTGGTTGTGATCGTTCCCTGCGCCTCGCGGGTCACCGCCGCGCCCACCACGTTGCAGATCGCCAGCGTCTTCGATCCTTTCGCTATCAGCTCCCGCTGCGCCGCGATGGTATCGGCGGTCTCGCCCGACTGCGTAATCAGCAACCCGATCGCCTTCGGGTCGGCGATGGGGTCACGGTAGCGGTACTCGCTCGCGTAATCCACCTCAACTGGCAGCCGCGCCAGCCGCTCGATCATGAACTTGCCCGCCAGCCCCGCATGCCAGCTCGTGCCGCACGCGGCGATGGTGATCTGCGAAGCGTGCCGGAACTCCGCCGCCGTCACTCCCATCTCTTCCAGAAACACATGTCCCGTGTCGAGCGACACCCGCCCCAGCGTCGTATCCCGGATCCCCCGCGGCTGTTCGTGGATCTCCTTCAGCATAAAGTGCTTGTACCCGGCCTTTTCGGCCATGATCGGGTCCCAGGAGATCCGCTGCACCTTCAGCTTTAATGCTGTACCCGCGAAGTCCGTAAGCGCCACGCCGCTCCGCGTCAGCACCGCCACCTCCCCGTCAGCCAGAAAATGGATGTTCCGCGTGTGGTGCAGTATCCCCGGCACGTCCGACGCCAGAAAATACTCCCCCTCACCCAGGCCGATCACCGCCGGCGGTCCCATCCGCGCCGCGACCAGCTTGTCCGGCTCATGCGCGCTCATCACACCGATGGCAAAGGCCCCAGTCAGCCGCTTCACCGCGCGGCGCACCGCCTCTTCGAGCGGGATCGTCGGCGCGCCCGACCGAACCACCGCCTCCGCGTTGTTGACCTCCTCCGTGCGCGTCCCCGGAGCAGGCGGGACGGACCCCGCTAGCTCCAGCTCATCCTGAATCACGTGCGCGATGATCTCCGTGTCCGTCTCAGAGTGGAAGCGGTGCCCTTTGGCCACCAGCGCGCTCTTCAGCGCAAGGTAGTTCTCGACGATCCCGTTATGCACCACCACCAGCGTGCCGGACCCGTCCCGGTGCGGATGCGCGTTCTCCTCCGTCGGCCGCCCGTGCGTGGCCCAGCGCGTATGCCCAATCCCAAACGTCCCCGCAATCGGCGACCCCGCGATCACCGCCTCCAGATTCCGCAGCTTCCCCGGCGCGCGCCGCAGCACCAAGCCTTCAGACCCGCCCGCAACGGCGATCCCCGCCGAGTCGTACCCGCGATACTCCAGCCGCCGCAGGCCTTCAATAATGATGGCGACAGGAGCGTTTGGACCGATGTAACCGACAATTCCGCACATAGGGACAGTGTAGCCGCACGCTTGCGCTCAGAGTGCCTCGGCAGCCTAGGCGTCGTCGTCACTCCGACGCTTATGGGAATAGGATCGCGCCAGATCTTCCAGCAGGTCCGGGTCCTCCTCCGGAGACACGATCGGGGTCGAGATCTTGTAGTCGCCGCTCGCCCACTTGCCCAGATCCAGCACGCGGCACCGGTCCGAGCAGAAAGGAAAATCCTCGCCCGTCGCCGGCACCACCTTGCGGCAGGTCGGACAAAGCAGGGCCTTGATCGCGGATCGTTTGGGAGTCATCACCTTCTAATTTTATCCGGCCCGAACTTGCCCCGCTATTGCAGCAGCCGCGTCAGATAATCCAACGCCTTGGGATCGCTCGACTGTCCCAGCCAAAAGACCGCTTGCTTCCGCACCGCCGCATCGCTGCTCGTCTGCGCCACCTGGATCAACTGAGCCGCGGCCTCCTCGCTCGGCAGCCGCGACAGCGCAAACACCGCCGCCTTGCGCACCTCCGTGTCAGGGTCCTTTTCTGCGCTCGCGCGGAGGTCCGCCGCCACCTTCTTGCCGCCCACCGTCGCCATCCAGAACTGCGCTTGTCGGCGCACCTTCGGCGAGCTATCGCTATGCGCCATTCGCACCAACTCCTCTATCGCCGCCGGATCATGCGAAAGCGTTAGATCAAACGTCAGCTTCTCCCGAAAGCGGGCATCCGCATCCTCACGCGCCAGCCGCTGAATCGCCACAAAGCCGTCATGCCCGCGCCCACTTGCCAGCCAGAACGCCGCCTTCTCGCGGAGCTCCGGCTCTTGCCCACTTCCCGCAAGGCCGGCCAGCGCCGGTGTCGCCTCCGCATCCTCGTGCAGCGAGATCGCAAACACCGCCTCCTGCCGCAGTTTCTCCACGCCGCCCTTCACCGCCAAAGACCGCAGCGTGCGAATGCTATCCCCCGGCGTCACTCCGGTCAGCCATACAAACCGCAGGCCGCCCGCATTCAGCTCCCGGTCCGGGCTTTCCACCCGCACCTTGTCGACTCCGCCACCCGACAGCCGTAGCAGCACCAGCGCATGGTCGAACGCGCGGTCTTGCCCATACCCACCGCCGCCCGTCCACCCGTCACGCTCGCCTTCAAGGTAGGCCGTCTTCGCATTCGAGCCCATATGAAAGCTCTGCTCCACCGGGATCGAGTACCCCACCCACAGCGGCCTCGGCTCGCGCTTCAACTGGTCGAGCTTCGCCGCCAGTCCCTGCTCCGCGGCTTCCGTTGAAACTTGCCCATGCACCACCGTTGGCCGAGCCTGCGACAGCAGGGCAGCGGACCCCGACAGCAGTGCCCCAATCAGAACCACTCGAACGAAAGAACGCATAGGGAATCTCCTTTAGACGAACGTTATTTTTGCCGTTGCACATGCTCTTCTTGTTGGTCATTCCCGTAAGGAATCTGCTGTTCAGCCGCGCAACAAAGCATGTTTGAGCGGCTTACTTCAGCAACTCGAGCATGTAATCCGTGGCTGCCTTGTCCTGCATCAGCGCCAGTTGCGACACGATTGAACGCTTCAACTGCAGGTCCTTCTCAGCCCGCGCCAGCTCAACCATCCGCGTTGCGTCCTGCGTGATAAACATCGCCGAGATCACCGCCCGCTTGACCTGCGCGTCGTTGCTCGACCGGTACACCTCCACCAGCGTGTCGTTCGCCCGTTTGCCTTCAAACACCGCCATCATCTGGATTGCCTGCCGCTGCAGCGCCGCGTCCATCTTGCCCGTCACCGCGTCCCGCAGCACCGTCTGCGCCTGCGGGGACTTGCTCTGCGCCAGCACAAAGATCGCCTGTTTCTTCACCGCCATGGACTGGTTGCCGGTCAGAATTCCGCGCACCAGCGGCATCGCCCGAGCCGGGTCCTGATGCAGCAGCGAGTTCAACGCCAGGATCTTCAAATCGTCTTCCGAACTCCCGCCGGCCGTCGATCCCCACGCACCGTCAACATAGACCGCCGGTGTGGGCGGTACGGGAGGTAGCGTGAGGTTGTCCAGATTGACCTGCGTATTCGCCCGCACATCAAGCGACAGCGCCCCACAGTCCTTATTCCAAGAGCTTTTTGTGAACTGCGACCGCAATTGAAGGCAGGTCGCCAGCGCCAGCGGCTGATTTCCCAGCTTGTGCAGCGAATAAGCCTTCCAGTACATCGCCGCGTCGGCATTCTTCGCCTTTGCATCGATCACCTGGTCGAAGTCCGTCACCGCGTCCCGCCAGCGATGCTCGTTCATCGCCTGCGCCCCGGCGGTATACGCACCCTTATCGGCTGGTTCAAAGTCAGCCGCGCGCGCCCGGGCGGCCGCAAACAGCAGCACCCCACCGGCAAAAATCCTCCAAAACGAAGACGCAACTGTTTCGGTGTTCATCAGTCTCCTTTACTGGCGAAGATCGTTCTGCCGCAGGACGCGAAGCTCCAGCAGCAGACCATCGGTATGGAGTTCCACGCGAAGGCGCCATCCGCCTCCCGGTGTCTCCGACTCATGTTCAAGACTGGTCAGCACCCGGCCGAAGTTCTCCAGCACCGAAGCCTCCCCGAGGTCGCCCCGCTGTCGCGCCGTCCGCACATACACCGCGTTCTTCAGCAGCAGATCGTGCGCCTGCGCCCGCGTCGCCTCATCGAGCGGTCCCGAGGCATGGTTCACCTCCGTCAGCAGCCGCTCGGCGCTATCCAGATGATTCGCAATCTCCGGGTCGGTGGGTGTCTCGGTCAGCGGCCCCGCACGATGCAGCGCGGACTGCTGTCTTTGGAGAGAGGAAGCCGTCCTCGCCCGCACCCCCAAGAACGCCACCAGCAGCAACGCCGCGGTCATCGCCAGCCCCGCAACCGGCCAAACCCATAGTGCTTTGCGACGAGGCGCTGGGCTAAGGACACTCAGGTTTCCCCGCAGCCTCCGCCAGCTTCGCTCCAAATCAGGCTTCGGCACCGGCTCCGCCGAAAACACCCGCAGCGTCTCCGCAATCGACGCCGCGCTCTCCGCGCATCCCGCGCATCGCTCCAGGTGCTCACGAATGCGTACCTCATCCGCGCCCTCCCGCAGCTGGTACGCGATCAACTCCTCTTCCGAAACATGCCGCGCAGCCTTCATCGCTTTCCTCCCGCAACCGGCGCCAGTGCCAACCGCAGCTTGCTCACCGCGCGAAACACGGCCTGCTTCACCGAATTTGCCGGAACGTTCAACGCCGCGGCGATCTCTGCCGTCGGCACGTCCTCCATGTGGCGCAACGTAAAGGCAGTCCGCTCCATCGGCGTCAACGCCGTCATCGCCGCCTGCCGCAGCGTGGCCACCTCCGAGTCAAAGAACCGCCGCTCCGGTCCCGCCGCGCCGTCGGCCACCTGCAACGTGGCGTCCCTTGCGGAGGTCTCCTCGCCGATGGTCGGAGCATGATGCGCCAGATCGCGGTTACGTCGTTCGACCAGATTGATCGCCGTGTTCATCGCAATCCGGCTAATCCATGTAGCAAAGCTCGCGTCGCGCCGAAACGTTGCCAGCTTGTTATAAGCCCGCACAAAAGCCTCCTGCGCCACCTCCTCCGCGTCCGCTTCGTCCCCGGTCACGCGATAGGCAAGGCGATGGATCGAACGGAAGTGGCGGTCCATCAGCAAGCGGTACGCATCCCGGTCGCCGCCAAGCACCCGCCTGATCGCCTCTGCCTCGTCCTGATCCATTCGCCCGATTAGACAACCACGTCGCGCTCCGGTTAGGTTCTTCCGCTCAAATTACTTTGTCGCGCTGCGCTGGACTTTTCACGAGAGGAACGCTACACTCAGCGCATTCTTTTCTCAACTTTTGTTGTGGCCTTCGAACGCTTGAGCAACAAGCGCCCTGGGCTTCGCTCTTCCCTGTCTGCGGCGCGCCGTCTGTCGCCAATGCTACTGCCAAGACTTCGGAGGCTTTCTCGCTCATGCGTCTCGCACGCCACGTCCTCGCCCTCGCCCTCATCGGCACCTCCACGCTTCTCGCCCAGACCGCCGTCACCACGCCCGAACAGTTCTTCGGCTTCCGGCTCGGCTCCGACCGGAAGATGGCCCGCTGGGACAAGATCGTCGACTACTACAGTGCGCTCGAAAAGCAAAGCGGCGGCCGCATGAAGGTCGTCAACATGGGCCCCACCATGAACGACAACCCGTTCCTCATGGTCTTCATCACTTCCGCCAAAAACATGGCGAACCTCGAGACCATCCGCAAGCAGAACCGCACCCTCGTTGACCCGCACAACACGCCCGAGGCCGAGATCAAGAAACTCGTTGCCACCGGCAAAGTCGTCATCGTCCAGTCCATGAGTATGCACGCCACCGAGATCGGCGGCACACAGATGGCCCCCGAACTGGCCTACGACCTGCTCACGCGCACCGACGAGGACGCCAGGCGCATCCTCGACAATGTAGTTTTTATAGAGGTGCCTTGCTTCAACCCAGACGGCGAGATCATGGTGACCGACTGGTACAACCAGCAACTTGGTACTCCCTATGAAGGGTCGAACTACCCGTCGCTCTACGCCAAATACATCGGCCACGACGATAACCGCGACGCCTTCCAGACGCAGATGCGCGAGTCGCAGTACATGGCCAGCATCCTGTTTACCGATTGGCGGCCCGAGGTCTACGTCGACCACCACCATATGGGAAGCTACGGTCCGCGCATCTCACTGCCGCCCTACGCCGAGCCGGGCCGCCCTTACGCCGACCCGCTCACCTGGCGCGAAGTCGCCTGGTACGGCGCGCAGATGGCCTATAAGGAGTCCGAGGCCGGCTACACCGGTGCCATCAACAACGCCATCTACTCCGGCTGGGGCCACTTCGGCTTCCATTGGATCACGCCCTTCCATAACATCGACGGCATGTTGACGGAGTCGGCCAGCGCCAAGCTCGCCACCCCCATGTATATCCTGCCCGAGCAGCTCGCCGGCGGCTCCCGCAACCTGCCCAAGTACGAAGAAGAGACCATCTTCCCCGACCCCTGGCCGGGCGGCTGGTGGCACCTCCGCCAGATCGTCGATATGCAGAAGACCGCCGCCTGGGCCGCGCTCGACCTCGCCGCCAAGAACCGCGATACCGTCCTCTGGAACGCCTACCAGAAGGCAATCCACCAGACCCAGCGCGGGGCCGAAGGCAAGCTCGCCGCCTACGTCGTCCCCACCGCGCAGCACGACCCCATCACCGCCAACCTGATGATCCAGAAGCTGCTCGGTCAGGGCATCGACATCCAGCAGGCAAGGAAGCCCTTCACCTCCGCCGACGGCCACGCCTACGAAGCGGGCACCTATGTCGTCCCGCTCGCTCAGCCGAAGATGGGCCTCATCCGCAACCTGCTCGGCCGCACCTTCTTCCCCGACAACGATTGGACCCGCGACAAGGAAGGTGCGCCCATCCGCCCCTACGACCTCTCGACCGACACCATGGACGAATTTATGGGAGTCCGGGTCGATCCCGTCGAAGGCCCGCTCAAAGCCGACCTCTCGCCGATTACCGCCGCTCCGCCCCCACCCGGCAAGGTCGCGGCAGGCGCAGCCGGATACGTTCTCAGCGCCAAGCTCGACAACGCCTTCATGGCCGTCAACCAGCTCCAGGCCAAGGGTATCGCCGTCAGCCGCCTCGACACAGCCACTGGCAACATGACCCCAGGCGACTTCCTCGTCGCCAAAGGAGCAGCGGACGCGGACCTGGAGCAGATCGCCAAGACCACCGGCGTCGACTTCACCCCGCTCGCCGCCCTGCCCGCTACCGGCACGCATGAGTTGAAACACCTCCGCATCGGCCTCTACCAGCGCTACTACGGCGGCAACGTCGACGAGGGCTGGACGCGCTGGCTGCTCGAACAGTGGGGCTACAACTCCGCTAACGTCTTCGACCCCGAGATCAAGAAGGGCGACCTCAACGCCAAGTTCGACGTGCTTATCATTCCCGACGACTCTACTTCGACGCTCACGGGAGATCCCGCGCCCGCCGGACAGCGCGGGGGCGGTGGCGGCGAAGGCGGTCGCAACCCGCTCGACTATCCGGCACAATATCGCAGCGGCATGGGTGCTGAAGGCGTCACCGCCCTCAAAGCATTCGTCGAAAAGGGCGGCACCGTCGTCACCCTCGGCGCGGCCAGCAACTTCGCCATCGAGAAGTTAGGCGTCCGGGCCCGCAACGTCCTCGATGGCGTCTCCACCAAGCAGTTCTGGTGCCCCGGCTCGACCTTGAAGGTCAACTTCGACACCACCAACCCACTTGGCTACGGCATGCCCGCCGACGGCCTCGCCCTCTACCTGCAAGGCGACCCCGTCTTCGAAATCCTTCCCACCCAATCGAACGAAAAGTACACCGTTGTCGTCAGCTACCGGCAGCGCGAGCTGCTCCAGAGCGGCTGGCTCGTCGGAGAGACGTACATCACCAACAAGGCCGCCATGATCTCCGCCGAGATGGGCAAGGGCAAGGTCGTCCTCATCGGCTTCCGCGCCCAGCACCGCGCCCAGACTTATGGCACCTTCAAGCTGCTCTTCAACACCCTCACCAACTAACGCCCGAGGCCCCATGCACAAGCACACTGAAGAAGCCGCCGTCACCCGCCGCGAGTTCCTTTACATTGCGGCCGCCGCTGCCGTCGTCGCCGGCCCTCCCGCTAGCGCCCTAGCCGCCCGCCCCGCCCGCGCCGCCGTGGGAGGCCAGCTGGCACCCCCGCACGCC
>CAXTWP010000047.1:0-13445 GCA_964247945.1 uncultured Acidobacteriaceae bacterium
TCTTGGTCCTGCCGCCGAACAAGCCGAACTTTTGGAGCCCGGTCGTTCATTCGTTTGGGAACGATAGATGGCTGGAGGATGGAGCGGAACAGCAGCGTGTTATGTGACGATGGGAGCCGGGTGCTCTAAAACCGAGAGGTATTGCCGTTCTGTCGCTTGGATCGTTCCAAGCTCGGGCGACGACAATTCCACCGGGGTGTAGCAGAGCAGTTCATCGCTAACGATGACGCCTTGCCGGATCACCGCCTGCCCACTCCAATGAGCCATCCCGTACTTGATGGCTACCTTGTAAGGCTTTCCGTCTTTCTTCACGGTCATTGAATCCTGAGCGCCTTCGTAAGGGCCAGCACCGCTGCCTTCGCGCTTCAGCACCGTGATCCCGTTTGTCTTGTCGATAGAAACGACTGTAACGGTCTGGGTGCCCGGAGGCCCGGCTTCCCATGGCCGGGTCAATGCCAATGTCCAGGTCTGCCCGGCCTTCAGTCCGCTAGCCTTGGGACTGCCCCAGAAGGTGGGGTTGTAAAAGGGACCACTGGCATTCGTGTTGAACGAACACTTTTCCCCGTAGCAGATTGTGGTTCCATGATCGCGGTATTCACCTTCAACCGCCTTGATGACCCTTTTCCCATCCATCCTTACGTCGGCCTTCCAGTGAATCGAATCTGGTGATTCGCTGGCCAGGAACGTGTATGTACCAGTCGCAGGAATGGTTACAACTACGTCGTCGATCCCAGGACCATAGACTGAAATCACTCGGTACGTGATGAAGCTCAGGTTTTCTCCAGGAGCCGGATGGGCAGTGAGGAAGAAGCTGCTGTCCGCGGACTTCTTGGAGGAAGCAATCGATGCCGCTGTGCTCAAGAGCGTCATGCCAAACAGACCCAACACTCCGATAACGCGCTTCATATCTTGATCCTCGAAGTAATTCTATTGCACCACCCGGCGGGGTGACTGGCGTGATAGGCGTTTCCAAGTACCTCAATCCCAGGAGAGAGCATCACTGCGCTTTCACGGGTTCGGTCCGATAAAGACCCTGTAGCTCCTCGGTTTTTGCTTGAAAAAGCCGCGATGCGGATTTAACCAGCGCGGGATCATCAAGGCGAATGCTCAGGGATGAAAGCAGGGTCTGGGGTGACGCATCGAACCCTCGACGCAGCAAGGTCTGATACTTGGCAGCGAAACCCGGGTCGGTCTGAGCGCGATCATAAAGCGCTACTGCGATCACAGCAGCATAGAGATAATTCACCAGATAGAGCGGGTCTTCAAACAGCAGCGACTTGCGCATCCACTCGCGCGATTTTCCGACATCGTTCATTGGCCAATACTCATACGGGCCGATGGATTTTCGGTAGATCTCGTCGATTCGGCCCCTGTCAAGCAGTACGTGTCCTGTGGCTTCTGTGTAAAGACTTCGCTCAAAGGATGTCTCCTCGGCTGACATGAAAAGCTCAGCGGACAGCTTCCATAGCAGACGCTCTAAAGCGTACTCGCGGTCTGCAGCTGTCTTTGCACTTTTGGTGGCATGATCCAAGAGAAGTAGCTCATTGAAAATGGCGAAGCCTTCAAAGAGGTAGTGTGGGCCGGTCCGTTCGTATACAGGTATGTCACTTGCGTTCATCAGTTCACGATGAATGGCATGACCGCCCTCGTGGGCGATGGTGCTGACGCTCTTCAACGAGCCATCGTACCCGCTGAAATAGAACGCTACCGGAGCATCGTAGACGGTAATGGACGTGCCTGTATGAGCACGGTTGCTTCCGCCTGTGAGATCGAGCCGGCCATTCGCCGGGTCAAGCAAAGCGGCGAAACGCCTAGTGTAATCCTGTCCGAGAGGCTGAAAAGCGTCCAAGATGAGCTGCCTTCCCTCCAGCAAGGAGATTTGCGGCGACGGTGTATACGCAAAATCCTGCTCGGCTGAGAGGACTGAAGGAATGCCTAGTTTCCGTGCAGCATGTTCCGCAAGCACCTTCTGGTATTGACGGTAGCCCGGAGCTTCGGCCTGAACCGCAGAGAGGGTCTGGTCGATGAGCGTCGTACTCAATCCAAGGGAGCTGTACTTGCGGTCGGCTGCATTAGCGTAGCCTTCCGCCACTGCATCTCTATTCTCAATTTCGATTAGGCTCGCCAACAGCGTAGCTGTAGCAGGAGCGGCCTGATCGTACGCTGCGTCTCGCAATGCTATGGCCGTACGGCGAGTGGCTAGATCGGGGGACGTGACGCCTTTGTTGCTTCCAACTTTATCGATTACTCGATCGTAGGAGTCCGCGATGCTCTGCTCAAAAGGACTTGTAACCGCACCGCGATAGCGCTCTGCATCCACAGAGAAATCATGGGCAGCGTCCTGTCGGGCGAGTTCTGCGAGATAGGCAAACCTTCCAAGCATGGCAATCTGTTCAGGAAGTACTTGTCGCAAACGACTTCTCATCGCGGCATTCAGTACGTCGATGTCGGTGCTAACGGCTATTCTCGCTGCCTTCGCACCCTGATCTTCCGTGTTCTCCAAACTTTGCACACGAAGATATGCCCAATGCCTCTGTAAAGCGATGATCGTTTCATTTGCATTATCGAGAATTGTGACAAGCGAAGCTGCACTGGATGCAGCAAGTTTTTTCTCCAAGGGAGCGACCTGGGCGTGGATCGCGTTGCGACTAGCCAACTCTCCTTGAGCCGAAGGAAAGTAAAGGGTTGGTGAAAGGTGCGCCACTTCAATTAGCGGCGTTTGAGCAGGTTGCTGAGAATAACCTGCTATTGGAGCGCTTGCCAAAACAGTTGCCATAACCCAGCTCGTGAAGGACTGTGCGGTCCGCCCGAAAAGCTGCATGTGTGTTCCTGTTTGCATACCGATTGGCTTCTCCGTTGTCTTCAAGCGTGATTGCACGACCGAAGTTCTTCGACTCGCATGTTCCATGGGACATGGTTACAAAAAGGGCCTGTGCAAGTCTTTCCTCCATTTAGCCTCTTGCACAGAATTAGCATTGATCTGCAGGGAATGGAGCCCACATGTACGATCTCCGATTAGGCACCTACACGCCCGGCGGGACGATGGCCCCTCACGCACACGAGGAAAGCTCGTTCACAATCGTTCTCAGTGGCGCATATCAGGAGCGGATTTTGGGCCGTAGCGTCGAACACCGACCCGGCTCCATGCTCTTCTACCCCGCAGGAGAGAAGCATTCACAGCGGTTTGGCCGCAATGGATCACATAAGCTGATCTTTCGTCCGAGCGTGTCTTGTCTAGAACTCCTTGCCGACGAAAAGGTACGCCTCCTGCAGGCTCCTTATGTTGGTTCTGCCGCAATCAGGGGGCTGGCGATCCGCGTGGTGAAGGAAATGCGGACGGCAGACTCATTCTCGCCGCTGTCAATCGAAGGCTCCATTTTGGAGTTGGTGGCAACCTTCGGGCGCAAATCCAGAGCCGACAGCCGTCGCGAAGCGGTTCCGAACTGGCTAAAACAGTGCCGCGAAAGGCTGGAATCTCAACCCGAACTCGGAGTCACCCACGAAGCGTTGGCGTCTCATGTGGGCAAGCATCCAATACATCTCGCAAAAGCTTTTCGGAAGGCATACGGCGAAACCATCGGCGAATGCCAGCGACGGTTACGCTTGAGTAAAGCTGAATCCCTCCTCCGGAAACGAAATATGGCGTTGACTGACATAGCTTTGCAATGCGGCTTCTCACATCAGTCGCATTTCTCCCGTTCCTTCAAATGCGCTTTCGGGACTACTCCCTCGCTGTACCGAGCCGAGCGATCCTAACCGATTGATAGCTATGTCGCATTGTTGGAAAATGCAGAGCCGTGGAAATGCCGGAGCGGTGCAAAGCATGGAAAACGATGAAGCCGTTTCCCGCCCTTCACACCGCTCCTTGGAAGACGCCGATGCTGCCGGCGGTCTCCCACATTCCCCCAGCTCTCGACGGCTACGTTCATGTTTATATAAGGATAAAAACATAAACGGCTGAGAGGCTAGATCGGCGGTGCGCCGGTCGTTTGTGCGTTCCATGCCGCCCGTTCCCGCTGGGCTACGCTGTTGTCTCCAAGGATCAACTCGCTACCCTTCAAGAGAAGGTTTGGAGCGTTGGGAGCGCAGAGATAGATGCCTGGGCTATTGAGCGTTCCGACGTTGCACCAGGAAGCGGAGCCGCCCTTGGCGTAGCGTACTGGCTGGCCGTACTTCGTCAAAACCGCTTGCTCGAAACGATCCCGGTCGGCGGCGGTAGGAGTGATGGCCGTATAGAAAACACTTGTGAGCTGTTCGGGCCGCTGGGGATTGTACGGGTAGCTCTCAGTAAAGTTGACGAGCACTTTGAATTGCGGCCCATTGGCAGAGAATGCCTGGGTGTAGTGAGCCTTGGGAGTGAACTGCGCGTCTCCTGGCTCGGGTGCGGATTTGGAAACCTGCGGTATTCGGCTGCTGATCGCGACAGATGCTTCTTTGGCCGTCATGCCGAGTTTGAGGCCGACGATATCGAACGTGTAAGGGTCTGCCTGGTCTGGAATGCTCCCGCCTGCGGCTGGGCCGCTGTTCGGACGAACGGCTAAGGCAGGGGAGGCCGCGGTGGTCGTCGGCGCGGCGTTTGGCATGTCGAAAGCGGCATCTGTCTGGAACTGCAAAAGGGCCTCGGGCTTGAGGTCGATCTGCTTTCCGGGCGTCAGTGCGCTGGCTCCAAGACCGACGGCCCCGCCGCTGGCTGCTCCGATTCCTGCTCCGCGTCCACCCCCGGCGATGGCTCCAATAACAGCGCCTAGGCCCGCTCCTCCGGCCGTTTTTGTCGCGGTGCCGGTGCCGTTGCCTTTGTCTTTGCTGGAGAGCGGTTTGGTGACGATGGAAACGTCCTGGGGCTGGCCTGCGGCGGAAGGTAGCTTGAGGCTCACCAGCTCTATGCTGAGCACGGCGGCTCCACTGAGACGACCGGCTGCCTTGGCTTCGATCACCCTGCCGGTCACTGGCGTTCCGGTCGGAATCACGACGGTACCGGCGTTGCTAACGTTGGCGGCGGTGGTGCCGGCGAACGAGTCGCCTGCAGCGGCGGTCTTGGTGTCGATCTCGCCGGTAAGCCGGATGGGGATCGTAGTTCCCTGGGGAACGGTTACGGTCCTGGGCACAACGGGAGCGGGAGTGCTGGCCGTGACGGGAGCGGGCGTCCTGTCGATCACGGTAAGTAGATCGTTGATGCTTTTGACGCCTCGCAGGTTTGTAATTTTGGCTTCGGCAAGGGTCTTCTCATCATTGGTGCGGACGTTGCCGTACAGCTTGACGACGCCCGCGCTGACTGCGGATTGAATACTGGAGCCGTTGAACGCGGCATCGGCGAGAGCCTGTTGCACTTCAAGCTCGATGTCGTTATCTGAGAGCCTGGGGGTTCGCTGGCTCTGTCCATAGCTCGAAGAGACGAGCAGGACGCTTAGGGCGGCGGTAAGTTTGGGGGAGCGTTTCATGCGACTGCTTTCTGGACTGCGGGGAGCCCGGTTGTGGTGCTTAGAGTCCGAGTCCGAATCCCTCAAAATCAATTTGAGGCAGTGTCGGCTCCGGTGCGTTACTGAGGGCTGAATCAATGGAGAAACCTTCCTCTGCGAGCTGCACGTCTGTAGCGATTCCCTGCGCCTGTTGCAAGGGGTTCGAGCCGTCCGACGTGTAGATTCCAACCTCGCGGGTATGAGGATTGAGCCTGGTCAGAGCCTCTTGCTGGCCCGCGAGTTGGCTGCTTTCTCCCGTCAAGATAAGACGGTCTGCGGAGAGATGCTGGGCGCTTTCGACGGTGTAGCCATAGTCGATGTGCCGGGCCTTTTCCGGGTTCAACTCGACCGCTCGACCGCTGTCTAGCCTGGCTGAAATGGAGTTGTCGTCGCCGATCCGCTCGACGGTGGCGAAGTCACCGGACCGAACGCGGTTCTCACGGTCGGCGGTAGTGAAGCTGATCCGGTCTCCCTCGGCCAGCTCGCGGCTCTCTTCGCGGTAGACGGTGCTCTCGGCGGTCTGCCTTTTGAGCTGGGCGGGGTTGTAGGAAACCTGTTCGCCCTCCCTCGTCTCCACGGTAAGGAGGTTCTTATTGCCGTCCACCGAAAGCACCGTGGCCGCACTGTTGTTTGGAATCCCTTCGGCGTTCGGGCTGCCCGTCTTGTAGTGGATCTCGTCGCCGGGTTGGTAGTTGGCTGCGAGCTTCTTGTTTGAGAGATCCTGCTCGACCAGGACAGGAAAGGAATGGCTTTCCTCCGCGATGCGGCCCTGCGCCTGGAGGTCGGCGCGGATGAGCTGCGTTAGCTCCTGCCGGTCGGCGGCATCGGGCGCGACGATCACGGTGCGATCGGGCCGCGCGGCGTAGTCGATCGCAACGGCGGCGAGCCGGCTATCCGGGTTTGCGTATTCATAGACCCTTCCCTGCTCCTGCAATATGTCCGTGGCCTTGCCCGGTTCGTTCGCTCGAAATGCTTGGACCGCCTCACGCGCTTGCTCGGTCGGGCTGGGCGGCCGGAAGTCCACGGCGGCGGTCTTGGTGATGTCGGTTGCCAGCCGTTCGCCCAAAGTCTCTGCATTGTTTGTGTAAACGCGGGCGTCATCCGACGCGCGGGAGATGGAGACGTAGGCCAGCCGCGTGTTGATGAGGCTCCGCGCTGAATCGGTGTCGATATTGACGATGACCCGGCCAGCCGTAAGCCCTTGGGAGCTGTGCGAGGTCACGGCGTAGCCGTGGTCAAACTGCCGGTACTCGTTCGGGTCGAACGTAACGGCGCGTCCCTCTTTCCCGTCAAGCCGAACGGCAATCTTCCCGTCTTCAAGGCTGGTGACGGTCCCTAGATCGCGGTTGGCGACTCCAAGGTCTTTGTCTGGGGCCGTGAACTGGATGCGGTCGCCGGTAGCGAACTCGCGGGTGGTCTCGCGGTAGACGTTGACGCCGCGAAGCCGGCGCGGGTCATAGGTTGCGCTCGATCCGTTGTCGAGGTCCACTGTAAGTGTGTTGGCTCGTGGATCGACGGCGCGGACAGTGGCGTAGCTGTCGCGCTCGATGCCCTCTACCTTGCTGCCGGTGGTGTATTGCAGAACTTCGCCGGGCCTGTATTGCGCGGCCCACGTTCGATCCGCGCCGGTCATATCGGAACGATGGGAGAGGGTCTGGAACGCGCGACCGTCTTCGGCCAAGGTTCCTTTCTGCAGCATCTCGCCGCGCACGGCCTCATTGATCTGCTGGCGGCTCTTGTTGTCGGGAGACACGATGATGGTGTTCTCGGGGGCGGCGGCATAGTCCTTGGCGATTGCCGCAACGCGGTCCTGAGCATTTGGAATCTGAGTGATGCGCCCCTGCTCGGTCAGCAGAGCGACGCCCTTTTCTGTCTCGCCGGTCGCAAGATGCTGGACCGCTTTCAGCAGCTCCGGGTCTTTCTGGCGCACGATCTTGTCGAGCTGCGCGGTCTGCATCCCGGCCTCCTGCATCTGCTGGAAGGGGCGGCCGGCATCGACGCCCTGGTGCTGGCGGGTGTCGCCTATAACGAGAACGCGGTCATCGGGATTCAGCTTGTCGAGGAAGGACCGCATCTGCTTGCTGCTGGCAAGGCTCGACTCATCGAGCATATAGAGATGCCGGTTGGCAGGGTCGGCGCTGGGGTGGTTCTCGCCTCGGGCTAAGAAGCTCTGAAGCGTGGTCGCTTCGATGCCGGCCTCGCGGAGCTGGCCCGCCGCCTTGGAAGTAGGGGCGAAGCCCTCGACCTTATACCCACTCGATTCCGCACCCTCGCGGATGGTCTGGAGCGTCGTCGTCTTTCCTGATCCGGCCAAACCCTGTAGACCGTGGATGCGGTCGGTGGAGTTTAGAACCTGCTCGATGGCGTTGCGCTGGGACTCGTTTAGAAAGCTGCGCGTGTTGGCCTGTTCCCGCGCAAGCTCGGCGGAAAGAACCGGCGCGACGGTGTTCCGGCCTTCCAGAACATAGGCGACGTTCGCACGTTCGGCGGCGATGGTTTCGGGCGTGGTGAACTTCCGGCCAGAGTCGTACTTATCGGCCTGGACGCTACGAAAGCTGCCAGCCTCGCGCCGTGCGTCGAATTCGGCCCGCACCTCGGAATAACTTGCCTCCCCAAAGCTCCGGCGCAGCGCATCTCGCATGATGGACCGCTCGTCGGCTACCGCCTCGCGCTCGAAAATGCGCTCTCGGGCAAAGGTGACGGCCTCTTTCGCGTGGGTGCTGGTTTGTTCCTTGACCCCGAGGTTTTGTTCCTGCCGCTCGGCCCGCTGCTGCGCGGCGGCGACAATCTGCTGAGGCTGGTTGCCGAAGTCCGAAGCTACATCCTTGTGCGCTTCCAATACCTGTTCCGGGGTCAAAACCTGCTTGCGGTCGCGTGTGGAATGGGCTGCGTTCTCGGCGGCTTCGGGGCCGCTCCGTCCGCTCTTGTCCAGGTGCTCTTTGATCTGCTGGGAGCGTGGGCTGGAGGCGTCAAGGTACTCCTGCGAGTAGCCTTTGATTTCCGGGGCGCCACTGCGACCCGTCTCCAACTCATAGCCGAGTTTGCTGAGCCGGTTCGTAAGCTCCGACTGATAGACAGCCGTTGCGAACTGCTGGCTCTCGAAGAGTCCTTGCGGCTGGAGGGCGCGAGTGGTCCCATCCGCTCGTTCGGTCACGTTGAAAATCACCGCGTGGGTATGGAGCTGAGGCGCGGCGTAGCCGTCCACCGGGCGGGCGGTGTCGTGCTCGAACTTCGCCGCAATGAACTTGCCTGTCGTTTCGGCTGGGTTATTGCCGCCGATCCGCGCCTGGGTGTACCTCTCCAGCTCCGTGAGCGCCGTCGTTACCGCGTCCCAGTGAGCCTCGCGGACTCGTTCATCGCCGCCCACAAGGGCGGTCAGAGAGACAGACTTTGGAGCGGAGAAGGTCGCATCCCACCCGGCCCGGTGCTCGACGGCTTTGGTGGAACCGTCCACGCTGCTCTCCTGGGCGGCGCGGTGTTTGACCATCTGCTCCTCGGTTTGAGGATGCTGACCGTCTGCAAGCCGGGAGAACTCCAACGGCGCAACCTCACCGGAGAGGCCGAGTGAAGCGGCGAGCTTACCCTGCCACTCGCCTTTCACGGTCTCGCCCTGCTTGTAATAGTTCTGCGTCTCGGACGTGAACTCCAGCTTGTGGTAGCTCTGCGCCTGACCAGAGCTGAGGGCTTTAGAAATCGTCAGCATGGCTACGGCCTCAGCTCAAGCGAGGGTGCGTCCAGCTCGATGTGCTCGTCATTGTGTTTGGCCGCGAGGAGCCGTTGCACAAGCTCAGTCTCCTCCTGTTCGGTTGGCGTCGTCGTTGCAGGTTGCAGCTCGGCCTCAGTCTTAGGCGCGGGCCGGTCCTTTTTGCCGACGCGGGCCGTTTCCTGTGCCGCGTCCTTTGTCGGCCAGGGGATAGGCCCCAGCTTTTTTTCTTGCGAGTGAGCAGATGGATTGGCGTTGCCGGTTTGGGCCGGTCCCTTTGTCGTTGCTGGCGCTGCTTGCTGCGCCTCCAGCTTTTCTTCCGAGTCCTCTTCCCTTGCGGCGGGAGGTTGCGGGTCGCGTGGCTCCAAGGTGTCGGGATTGAAACTCATGCCGCCGTCCGCGTACTTGCGCGGCTGGAATCCAACCGTGGCCGTGGGAAGGTCGATGTAGTCGAAGTCGAAGCGGGCGACGTTGTTTCCCAGCTTCAAATAGGCGTGGCGGTCGTCAAGGCCGGTGATTTCAGAACCCATCACCAGCGGCTCTATCTGCCGGTCGATAGTGAAGTTCTTTCCTGACCTGGACCCATCAAACTTGGTCTCCTTTACGCGCTCAATTTCTACCTTGCCGATGGCTTCCGAGATCCACTCGGCGGCTTTCGGCTCGGCCGTCTTCATGTAAATCTTGGTCGCGGGCTGGGACAGCATAACCTCGGCCAGATGCCCGTAAATGACCTCCAGCTGTGCCTTGCCCTGGAATCCCAGCACCAGCGGATTCTTGCTCTTCCGGTTCTCGGTGATGGCGGTGTGGAGCTGCGGGAGCTTCTGCAGGCTGGCCAGCTCGTCGATCACAAACCAGACGTGCCGCTGTCCCGGCTGTGGAGCGGAGAGCAGCCGCATCACCAGCAAGTCAATCCAAAGGGAATGCAGGGGCCGGAGCGTTTCGCGCTCGGGCGGGCGGGAAGTGATGAATATCCAGCCGCGCCGTTCTTTGGCCCACGTCCGGGCGTTCCACTCGGTTTTCGCCTGATGCTTCTCGGGCAACAGACGGAACGATTTCGCCACCAATCCAAGGGACGCAAGGACGCCGCCGCGCTGGGGTCCGGCCTTGCGGTCGATGTAGAAACTCATCTCGGTTCCCTTCACCAGCTCCTCCAGCTTGTCGGCGTCGGCCATCCACTCGGCTAGCATTTTGGGCGTCGGGCCGCGCTTCAATATGTGCGCGAAAATCTGGGCCGGAGTCTGGTGAAAGAACTCGTCTTTGCCATCGGTCGCGGGCGAGTAGAGCGACGCCGCGATAGCGTCGGCCTCCGCGTTTGATCCCATCTCCTGGGCTGGTCCCCAATAAGGGCAACGCTCGTCCAGCGGGTTCAATACGATGTCGCCGCGGTTCTCATCATAGAAACGCTGGATGTACTCGCAAGCCGGATCGTAGACAATGGCAGAGTCCCCACGGTCCCGAATCTGGCGAAGAATCTGCATGATGAGCTGGGTCTTCCCTACCCCGGTGTCGCCCATGAGCTGGATGTGCTGAGCCTCCTTCCGCTCTGGAATCCGCATCATCTTCTTCAGTTCGGTGGTCTTGAAACCGATGCCCTGGTTAGGCTTTGGCACCACCCTCTTCGTGATGGTCGGTAGGAGCTTGCGGAGCATGGAAGTCTGGAACTTGCCCGCGAACATCCCGCGCTCGACCTTGGGAAAGGCCACACAGGGAGTCAGCCTTTGCAGGCGGGTCCATGTCCACTGCCACACTGCGGACTCCTCATGCTCGTCGTTGAAACCCTTGGGCGTGAGCATGTTCGGCCCGCGTAGAACTCGGCCGTATTTCTGCTGCCGGAACCGTTTGAGGTCTTTAGGAATCGCGAACCAAAGCATACCCGCGAGACACACTGCGCCCAGAATCAGGCTCACCTCGAACAGGTCGATGATTCCTTGGTTCCCGTAGACCGCGGCCTGGAGCCAACGGTGCATCTCGGCGTCCGGTAGCTTCGTCTCCGGGGCGCGATAAAACCATGAGTAGCCCTGCGCTGCGGCCAGCTCGGAGATGCCGATCGGAACGGTCTTGCCGTTCGGGAGCGTGGTTTTGCCGTTGGTCAGATCGACGGGCAGGGCAAGCCTGGGCTTCACCTTCTGACCGGCCAGCATCACCAGCTTGTAGCTCTCATGGGCCTTGAATTGGGTTCCGACTTCTGAGCGAACGTACTCCGTGATGTAGCTCTGCTGGAGCCGCGACATCCTGTAATTCAGCCGTTGCCACATCAGGAAGCACGTTAGTAAAAGCGTAGCCGCAATCGCACCATAGCTCACTATGGGCGCGTGCGGCGGCCAGATGATTGTCTCTTTTCTTCCCCAATGCTGTGCCATCTCTACCGGCCTCCCGCCTGCTCGTCGTTGTACTGCTGCATGACTTCCTGAGCCGCTTTCCGCTTCTCGCGCCTGACTGCGGCCATCGCTTCGGTGATCCATTCCTGGGAAACCGTCTTGCCCATGACCAGCGGCTTTAGAAGATTCACCAGCAGCATTCGGGTAGCAATAACCTCGGTAAGGACCGCGTCGCCTTCGGCGCGGCGGGCCTCACGCAGCAGAACTTCCCGCGCCCACTCCCCAAGAGCTTTCTGGTGAACCTTTGCAACAGACTCAAGCTCCGAAAGCTCGGTGCGCGTCAGCTTGACGTTTGCGGAATGAGTGCGTCCGGTACGCCCTTGCGACCGGCGGATTCGGGTCTCTAAATCGAGCGTCGTAAGAGCGGCAGGTTGCGACATTTTTAGACCTCGGCGAAGGATTCCTATAGGAACCTGCAAGATTCCTATAGGAATCTGACACCCTGTAAGTGCATCATTCTGAACGAGGTTCCTATAGGAACCCTTTGGCCTTGAAAACACCACCCTGGAAGGGGTGAAGTGTCAACATTCTTCCGGTGCGCAGCACCGTTGTGGCTTTGCCCCGGAATGAAATGGAGGATCATGCGCCTTTCGCCTGCGACGCAGAAGTGGCGACGGGTGCTGGAAGAGGCTTCAGAACGACCGGCTCACAAGCCTCAGCAGCCGGGACTTTTCGGATCCGCAACGTCGCAGCAACCTTCCGGGCTTCAGGGGTCTTGAGGAAGTCCTGAAAGTCGCGGTCTTTGCTGAACACATAGGCAAGAGCTTGCTCGACGACATCATCGGCGCAAGCGTGGATAAAGGCGGCATACTGATCGACCTGCGTAGCGGTTGTGTCAGTGAGGCGAATGGAAGCGCTGATCTGACGTGTTTGGACTACTTCAAGCAGTGGCATTGTGGTTCTCCTTTGGGGTTTGAAGTGAAATGAACTTTATGCGCTCGATCATGCGCTGAGCCGTCGTCGCAATCTCCCGCGCTCTGGAATAGCAAAGGGCGGGTGATACCTCATCGGAACGACGGCTTTCCAGCATGACGACTACGTCACCGATCGCTACGCCTTTGGACAGCGAAAGACGAGCGGAAGCGATGTCGATCGTGCGCTAAGCGTAATAGAGAGGATTCGGCTTGTCGGAGCGGAGGGAGGCAAGCATTCGTGTCAACGTGCCGGCATCCTCTCCGAGCGAAAGCTGCTGGACAGCCCAAGCCCAGTCCTGCTCCGAATGGGTGTTCTTGAGCTTGGAATGTACGCGTCGGGATCGATGCACGGTGAGCGCGGCACTCAGCAGCGATTCTTCGAGTCGGAAGTCACCTGGACCATAGGTGGAATCGCCGGGATACTCGACGGTGAAGACGTGAGTGGGGTCGTACTTGCAGTTTTGGAAACCCGGCACTCTAAGGACGCGGTTTCGGTCGCTGCAGGCGGAGTCTCCTCCGAATGCAATTGTGAGCAACTTCAGAGTGGTCTCCTGCTGATCGAAGTCGAAGCCGTCGACCTTCCAAAGCACCTGGTACTTGTCCGGTGAGGTCGAGAGGATCACGTTGGGAATCGGAACGGCGTCCGACTCAATGAGCGCAGCGATTCGGTTGTCCCCGTCTAGGTCGATGTCCAGGTACAAATGGCGAACTGCCGCGATGCAATCCTTCGTCCTCTTGCGGCTGCCAGAGCGAAGCGGATTGGCAGCGACATAGACGTTCGTACCGTTGTGATTCTCATAGCGCAGCCAAGCCAGATAACGCGGCGCGATAGCCTGCTCCAAAGTCACGATGCGCTGCATCGTCGATGGTGGGTTCTCCCTGCGAAGGAGGATAGCGATCGTCTCGCCTGGGTGGAAGCATCGGGATAGGAATTCTTGTGCGGTCTGCGTGTTCATTGAGGGCGTCTCACAGGTTGGGAAGCCCGGCGTTCACC
>CAXTWP010000048.1:0-1030 GCA_964247945.1 uncultured Acidobacteriaceae bacterium
CAGCCTGCCCGCCCAGCCGAACGGCAGTGAGAACCGCACCTCATCCCGCAACGCCACCACGCCGGACCTCTGCTCGAAAAAGTGATCATGCTGAAATGCGGCAAACCGGCCCCGGAGCTGCGTGTCCTGGAAGAACGCTGCCTCTTTGTACTCCGAAATAATGCTGGTATGCATCTGCGGCAGGCCAAATTTCCAGCCACGCCACTCCACCGTGTCCCCACCCACAATGTGGCCGGTCGTTCGTCCAGCCACCGGCCGCAGGGCAAGCGTCAGCCGCACCACTTCCACGCGCGTCGAGAGCAGAAACACCCGCTCGACGGGAGCATCAATTTCTATCTGGTCCCTCACCACAAACAAACGCAGATCCCTCAACGTACAGTCTAGGCCGCTCACCTTTTCGCACGAGAGCACACCATCGCCGCGCCAACAGATCCCGCCCTTTACCGCAGCCTCACCACAATCGGCGTGTGGTCCGACGGCTTCTCCTGCATCCGCGGCCCCTTGTCGATCTCGCAATCCACCAATCGCTCCGCCACTTCCGGCGACAGCAGGAAGTGATCGATCCGGATACCGCGATTGTGCTCAAACGCCAGCCGGAAATAATCCCAATACGTAAAGTGGCCGCCTTCGCCGGGATGCAGCGCCCGAAAGGCATCCGCATATCCGAGCTCCAGCAGCGCGCGATACCGCGCCCGGGTCTCCGGCTGAAACAGTGCATCGCGCACCCACGAAGCAGGCTTGTGGCAGTCGATGTCCTCGGGAATCACATTGAAGTCGCCGCCTATAATCAGCGGCACACCTTCTCGCCGCCACGCCGCCATCTGCCGGATCAGCCGGTCCATCCACGCCAGCTTGTAGTCGAACTTCTCCGTGCCCACCGGGTTGCCGTTCGGCAGGTAGATGTTCACCACCCGAACGCCCGCAATCGCGACCTCCAGGTAACGAGCATGGCTATCCTCCTCATCGCCTGCCAGCGTCGTGGCGCGCTGGGGGCGAGGCGCGGGGGCCAGGGTGGGCCCCCCCGTGGGGC
>CAXTWP010000048.1:1040-5491 GCA_964247945.1 uncultured Acidobacteriaceae bacterium
CCAGCGTCGTGCCGATCTGCTCGATCGGCTCGCGCGAAAGGATGGCCACGCCGTTGTAGCCCTTCTGCGTCACCGCCGTGCTCTCGTAGCCAAGCTCCCGGAACACGTCCGCCGGGAACTCCGTCCCCTTCAGTTCCTGCAAGAGCAACACGTCCGGCTGCCGGGCGCGAAGCCAGCCCACCACATGCCCCATCCGTGCCCGGATGGAGTTCACATTCCAACTCGCGAGTTCGATATGGCCTCCTTGACAGGTTTATACCAGCGCGATGGCGTATTAGGCGGTATAACGCTCCGCGGCCCTGGTAGCGCGTAAACTCTCGTTTGCGCCATGGAACAAGACTTTGCGCGTTAGGTCTTCGCCTCGATAAGCCTGATAAGTTCGGGCATCCACCAAATAGCGGAGCGTCTCCCGACACCCGTTCGATATACCATAACTATCCGTTCTTTTTCGAGGGCTTTAAGCATTGACATCAACGTCGGCTTGCTGGGAGCGTTTCGCAGTTTCAATTGGCTGGCCTGAAAATATTGCAGTTCAAACGCCGCATCCAAAAGCGGTACGGCGTAACGCGAATTGGTCACACGGATAAACCGCTGTTTTAGACTCTCGTAGAGTTCAAGAATCGCATCGGCGGTCTTCGCGTTGCGCTCCGCCTGCGCGCTTACCCCATTAAGAAAAAACTCTGTCCAGTTTCTCCAACCACTCTTCACGCGGCCTAAATCGTTCAAACGTTCAACGTATTCCTGTCGATGCTCCTCGAGATACTCGGACATATAAAACGTGGGCTGTGTCAGTAACCCCTTCTCAAACAGAAAGATCGGAACCAATATCCTTCCAATCCTTCCATTGCCGTCTAGAAAAGGATGAAGAAACTCAAACTGCGCATGTATCAGCGCCAGTCGAACAAGCGGATCGTCGTCGCCGTGGTAATACTTCTCCCAATTTGATAAGGAGTGTGCGAGCTTCATCCAATCGGGTGGCACAAATTTTATCTGATCGACTCCCCCTACTCTCGATCCAACATAATTCTGTGCGCGGCGGAACTCGCCGGGAGCCTTGTTGTGGCCACGAACGCTTTGTAGCAAAATCTTATGTAGCTTCAGCATCAAATTTAACGTGAAAGGACGCGTCTGTAATTCCACCAGAGCCGCGTCTAATGCGGAACGATAGTTCAAGATTTCTTCAATGTCATGACGCCGCGACTCCCGCTCAGGTATCACTCCAGCTTCAAACTGAAGCACCTCGCTCATCGTGGCCAGCGTTCCCTCGATTCGGGAAGACAGTACTGCTTCCTGCAGCCGTAAAGGAGATAGCAGCAGATCGCTGTTTGGTAGGCGGCGTAGCATCCCGTTGTACTCAGCCAGCATTCGATGGGCGCGGACCATCGTGGGCATGAGAGCAAGCCAGTCCGTGTTCGAAAGTACCGGAAGATCGCGCGGAATGGACGGACGCATAAATAGAGGTTATATGCTTCTTTTTCTTAGTGTAAAGAAAAACCACTTGAGCCTTACACAAACAAGAGAATGGTAAAACTCCTTTACACAAGATCGAGCACCACCCCATGATGATGTGTATGCATCATCAGAAACCACCATCTACAGATTTACTCCCTTCGCTTGTACCAAGCCAAGCACTCTTTCCACAAACGACTCCACTCCCACACTCCCCTCATCACCCTTGCCGCGCACCCGCACACTGACCGCATCCGCCGTCACTTCTTTATCTCCCATCACCAGCACGAACGGCACCTTTTGCAGCGCAAACTCCCGAATCTTCGCCTTCATCTCATCGTTGCGCTCATCTAGTTCGACGCGAATGCCCGCAGCCTGCAACCGCGCCTTTACCCCCCGCGCGTAGTCCATGTGCTTGATCGATGAGATCGGCACCAGCCCCACCTGCACCGGGGCCAGCCACACCGGGAACGCCCCCGCATAGTGCTCGATCAGCACGCCGAAGAATCGCTCCACTGACCCGAACAGCGCGCGATGCACCATCACCGGCTGGTGCTTTTCACCATCTTCACCCGTATATTCGAGGCCGAACCGGGCCGGCAGGTTGAAGTCGAACTGCACCGTCGAGAGCTGCCACAACCGCCCCAGCACATCCACCAGCTTTACATCGATCTTCGGGCCATAGAACGCCGCCTCGCCCGGCATGGTCTTGTAAGCGATCTCGCGCCCGTCCAACACGTTCTTCAACGCGCCGACGGCAAGCTCCCAATTTGCGTCTTCACCTACATAGTTCTTGCGGTCGTTCGGGTCCCACGTCGAAAGCTCCACCTTAAACTCGGCAAATCCAAACGTCCGCAGCACACTCTCGGCGAAGTCAATACACGCAGATATCTCGCCTTCAATTTGTGAAGGCATGCAGAAGATATGCGCGTCGTCCTGCGTAAAGCCGCGCACCCGCAGCAGTCCATGCATCGTACCCGACCGTTCATAGCGGTAGACATTGCCCAACTCCGCATACCGTATTGGCAGCTCGCGATAGCTCCGCGGCAAACTCTTGTAGATCAGGATGTGACCCGGGCAGTTCATCGGCTTCAGCCGGTACTCCGCGTCGTCAAGCTCCATCGGCGGGTACATATTCTCGCTGTAAAAACCCTCATGCCCGCTGATCTTCCACAACTCGCGGCGCATGATGTGCGGCGTGTACACCATCTCGTAACCGCGACGGATACATTCATCGCGCATCCAGTCTTCCATCGTCTTGCGGATTAACCCGCCCTTGGGATGCCAGAAGATCAAACCCGCGCCCGCCAACTCCTGGATCGAAAACAGGTCCAGCTGCTTGCCCAGCACGCGATGGTCGCGCGCCTTAATCTCCTCCAGCCGGGCAAAATGTGCTTTGAGTTCCTTCTCCGAGAAGAACGCCGTTCCATAGATGCGCTGGAGCTGCTGGTTCTTTTCATCTCCCAGCCAATACGCCCCCGCGATCGACATCACCTTGAAAGCCTTCACCCACTTCGTCGAAGGCACATGCGGCCCTCGGCAAAAATCCGTAAAGCCGCCGTTACGATAGAGTGAGATCTCCTCCCCAGGCTTTGTAAAGCGTTCGATGAAGTGGACCTTCATGAACTCACCCGCGGCTTGGTACTCCATCAGTCCCTGCTCGCGCGGCTCTTCCACGCGCACAAATCTCTCGTCGCGTGCCACCACCTCCGCCATGCGCTCTTCAATTGCCGCAAGGTCCGCCTCGCTAAACGGCACCGGCCGGTACACGTCGTAGAAGAACCCCGCCTCCGTCGCTGGCCCATGCCCCAGCTTGGTCTCCGGAAAAAGCTCCAGGATCGCCGTCGCCATCACGTGCGCCGCCGAATGCCGGACGACTTTCAACGAGGCTTTATCGCTCTCCTTCAACAACTCAAGGGCTACATCCTCGTTCAGCGGCGCATGGAGGTCGACCACGCGCTCACCACTCCCATGCCCTGCATACATCGCCTCTTCCGAACCGGCCGCTGCCTCCGGGTGCTCCATGTCCCGATTCTGAGACAGGGGTTTCACCCGCGCCACCACCACCGCCGATGCCAGCCGCGGCGAGATTGCCATGGCCACCTCATAGGGCGTCGTTCCCCGCGCCACCTCGCGGACACTTCCATCCGGCAACTGCACCTTTACCCTGGCTTGGACCTCCGCCGCCTGCATCACCGCTTCGCTCATCCTCAAACCCTCAGACCACCAGCATAGTTCCTATTCCTTTCCGCCGCACCGATCCTGTGCCTGCGTGACTCATCACCTCGCCCTGACCGGCAAGGCCGGCAATCAGAAGCGGACAGGCGATCCCGGATGCCCGCGCCTACCCATGCTTGGAACCGTCGCCCTACACTCGCACAGTTGTCTGCTGGGAAAAGATCCCCGCAAATGCACCCCGTACGCTCCAGAACACCAGCAACCACAGGATCGTCGCCAGCACACCCGGCGGCAGACCCTCCGGTGCCATCAGCACGTGAAACATAAGGATGTTTACCAGAACCGGCGCGAGCAGCAACAAGGCCAGCGGTATATACCGGTTGGCAAGCAACAGCAAGCCACCGGCCACCTGGAGCAGGAATACCGGCACCATATAGTGCGATGCCGACAGCACGGTGAAGTATTGAAGCGCAAGCTCGCTCTTTGGCGGCGGTTGTGGAATGAAGTGAAAGAACCCGTTCAATCCAAAGATGAGGAACATCAGTCCCAGCAGGTAGCGGGCGATCGTGGCGGCAAGTCTCATGTTGATCTCCTTGAAACATAGAAGCGTAGCGGATAACTACGATTCAATATAACAACAATAGTCGTCTGAGCAACATCTGATGTATAGTTGGTCTATGAACAGCGGTATCGCCCCGGCGCAGAACAACATCGAAGGCATCGATCCGCGCGTTCGCCGCACCCGCCAGATGCTCCGCGAGGCGCTGGAGCGGCTGCTCGACAGCAAAAGCATCGAGGAGATCTCCGTCGCCGACATCGCCGCC
>CAXTWP010000048.1:5501-13396 GCA_964247945.1 uncultured Acidobacteriaceae bacterium
ATAAATTCGCTCTGCTCGAAGACCTCATCGATGCGCGTTTTCAGCACCTGATCCTCACCCGCGGAGTTCGCTTCGATGGAACCTGCCCCAACGCCCTCAAGAACATTGCTCTGGCAGCTTGCCACTACCTGGCCGGGCTGCCCGGATGCCCTAACAGCCGCCAGATGGAGAAGACCTTCGAATCCGCCATCATCGCCGTCATACGCGACATGATCCTCGCCGGGTTCAAGCAGCATCCTCACCACAGACCGATTCCACCCGAGCTCATTGCAGCCACCATCGCGGGTGCCATCTACAGCGGTGCGCGCGAGTGGGCCCACACTCCCAACCGATCGCCGGCTGAAGAAGCGGTGCAGTCGATCTTCGCTCTCGTCAGCCCCATGCTCATTGCCGTTTGATTGCAAACCCACTCTCGGCCGAATCGCTCATCTTCGCCGAACATCCAACAACCGCACCATGATTACAAGGAGCCTTATGCCTACCCTGCTCAAGATCGATGTCTCCCCTCGCGGCGACTACAGCGTCTCCCGCAAACTCGGCCAGACCTTTGCCGAAGAGTGGCGCAAGACCCACGACGGCACCATCACCGCCCGCGACCTCGCCCGGACCCCTCTTGCCTTCGTCGACATGCCCTGGATCGCGGGCGCCTACTCTACCCCCGACCAGCACACCCCTGAACAAAAAGCCGCCCTCGCGGTCTCCGACGAACTGATTGCGGAGTTGTTCGCGGCCGACCACATCCTCATCACCACCCCGATGTACAACTTCTCCATTCCGGCCGCGCTCAAGGCATGGATTGACCACATCGTTCGTGCCGGCAAGACCTTCACCTCCTCGTATGAAGGTCTCGTCAAGGGAAAGAAGGTCACGGTCCTGATCGCCGCCGGCAGCGACTACGCCCCCGGCTCGCCCATGGAGAGCTATAACGCCGAAACTCCCTATCTGAAGCTGATCCTCGGATTCATCGGCATGACGGATGTGAACGTGATATTTGCCGGTGGCGTAGGCGCTGTCATGCAGGGTAAGGTATCGGTGGAAGACTTCATTGCCCCCTTCCAGCAGCCGGTTCTCGAAGCCGCCCAGTAATTCGGCCGCTCTTCGGCACGCAACGAAGAGCGTCAGTTCAGCTATGTTCACGAGATGCAAATGACCATCCGCAAAAGCAGATGGTCATTTTGCATTTCACCCATCTCTTCATTACCAAAGGCGGAAGTCAACACCCGACGCCCCACCTGCACTCAACGGGCAAGAACATCCTCCCACCGCAACCGGCGTAGAATAGGGTTGGCAAGGCAGTCCTTACCTGACCTCCATATCACTCGCTACGGAAGAGAATGCATGGGCAGTTTGGCCTCGGCCCCGAACCCACAGGCTGCGCAAAGTGAGTGGCGATTCGCCGCCTTTGCAAACGCCATTCCGACGCTCGCATGGATGGCGAACGCCGACGGCTATATTACCTGGTACAACCAGCGCTGGTACGACTATACAGGCGCCACTCCCGAGCAGATGGAAGGCTGGGGGTGGCAGTCGGTACACGACCCCGACATGCTTCCTTCCGTCATGGATCGCTGGAAAGTTTCCATCGAGACGGGTGAGCCGTTTCAGATGGTCTTTCCGCTCCGCGGTGTGGATGGCGTCTTCCGCTCCTTTCTCACCCTGATCTCGCCCTTCCGGGATCAATCCGGAGCGATCGCGCAATGGTTCGGCATCAACACCGAGGTCGACGAGTTGCAGCGGACCCGCGAAGCTCTCGAAGCCAGTGAGCAGGAACTCCGCTATACGTTGGAACTGAACCCGCAAATACCTTGGAGCGCTGATGCCGCTGGAAGATTTCTCGACTTTGGCCCGCGCTGGCTGGAGATCACCGGACTTACGCGCGAAGAGGCTCTCAACCAAGGCTGGCTCCAGGTAACCCATCCCGATGATCGTTCCATGCTCGACCGACAAAGCAGGCATGCGCTCCAGACCGGGGAACCGCTGGACCTAGAGCATCGCATCCGCGATACGCAGGGTCAGTATCTGTGGGTACGCAGCCGGGCCTACCCGCGTCGCGATGAGCATGGCCGTATCATTAAGTGGTACGGCACCACCGAGAACATCGACGAACAAAAGAAGTCTCAGGAGGTGCTCAGGCAAAGTGAAGAGCGGCTGCGGCTGGCTTTTGCGGTCTCGGGCATGGGCACCTGGGACTGGGACCTTCCGGCCAACCGGGTGTATTTCGATTCGCACCTTGTGGGCATCTTCGGAATGGACCCCAAGATTGTGTCGTCCGGGTTTCCGATCGAAGACTTCTACAGCGTTCTGCACCCGGATGACCTGGCACGTGTCGAGAAGGCAGTGGCGCACACGTTGGGCACGGGGGAAGACTACGCCGCGGATTACCGGGTCATCCAGGCCGATGATTCAATCCGTTGGATATCGGCGCGGGGCAGTTGCACCCTTGGTGTCGACGGGAAGCCGCTTCGATTTCTCGGCGTCTGCCTCGACATTACCGAACGCAAGCTTACGGAACAAGCCTTGATCCAAAATGAAAAACTGGCGGCCGTCGGTCGCATGGCCGCCTCCATCTCCCACGAGATCAATAACCCGCTCGACTCCGTCACCAACCTCATCTATCTCGCCCGCTCCAGTACCGTTCCCGCCGATATTCAGGACTATCTGCAAACGGCCGAGCAGGAACTGCGCCGCGTCTCCGCCATCAGCGGCCAGACGCTGCGATTTCACAGGCAATCCACCCGGCCTACCCTGGTCTCCTGCGACGACCTCATCGGTACCGTCCTCTCCATCTACCAGGGCCGGCTGCGCAACTACCCTATCGAGATCGAGAAGCGTAAACGGGCGGTCCGGCCCGTCTTGTGTCTTGAGGGCGAGATCCGGCAGGTGCTGAGCAACCTGATCGGCAACGCCATCGATGCCCTTGCGCCCCACTCCGGAAAGATACTGCTGCGCAGCCGGGAAGGCACCTCTTGGTCCAAAAGCACAAAAGGACTCTTCATCACCGTTGCCGACACCGGCCCCGGTATGTCCCCGAGCACGGCGCGCAGGGTCTTCGAGCCTTTCTACACCACGAAAGAAAACCTGGGCACAGGCCTCGGCCTCTGGATCAGCCGCGAGATCGTGTCGCGACATAACGGCACCCTCCGGTTCCGCAGCAGTCAACGCAAGCCTCATAGCGGCACTGTCTTCACCCTCTTCCTGCCGTTTGAGCCGCCAGTTCGCTCATGACACGCTCGTCTCTGAACGGAGAGACGATGCTGCCACAACGTGTAACATCCGCCGCTCATCTCTGATTGCCTTGTGGCAGGACGTTCGAGAGCTACTCAACGGTGCGAGGACGGAGACGACCTTGCTGCGATCGTCCTCCGCCGCGGCAAACCGGAGCATTGCGCCACTGCCTTGCTCCGCGACGGACAGCTTCAGCAAGGCACTGGTTTCTATAAAGTGAAGGATCTATGACCTCTCTCGGTCGCGGAGGAGGATTTTGGAGGCTGTGGGGCCTTCTCCGCGGAGCCGGATAGGTTAGAAGCGAGGCGTTTTGAAGCTTGCGCGGCGATGGAAAGTCACCTTGTAAAGCTGACTTCAATTCCCATTCCTAGAGCCAGAATCCGCGCTTCAAAAGCTTCCCGCTGAACTCCATGCGACAGAGATCCAGTTTCATGAGTCAAGCCTTTCCTGCAAGCTGCCTTAGAACATACTGCAGGATGCCGCCGTGCTGGTAATAGAGGATCTCCTGCGGCGTGTCGATGCGGAGGGTGGCGGGGAAGGTTTTGGTCTGGCCGAGGTCGGACTCGGCGACGATCGTCAGGTTGCGTCCATTGGCGAACTTTGAGTTAAGCATGGCGGCGAGCTGGCCGGGTTCGTCGCCGATGTGGAAGATCTCTTCGCCGGTAAGGCCGAGGGACTCGGCGGATTCGCCTGTTTCAAACTGGAAGGGAAGGATACCCATGCCGACAAGGTTGGAGCGGTGGATGCGCTCGTAGCTCTCGGCGATGACGAACTTGATGCCGAGCAGGCGTGGGCCTTTTGCCGCCCAATCCCTCGAAGACCCAGACCCGTATTCCTTGCCGGCAAGGATGCAGAGCGGTGTGCCGCGTTCGGCGTAGGCGACCGAAGCATCGTAGATGGACATGTCCGTGCCCTCGGGAAGCAGGCGGGTGACGCCGCCTTCTGTCCCCGGCGCTAATTTATTGCGGAGGCGGACGTTGGCGAAGGTGCCTCGGACCATCACCTCGTGGTTACCGCGGCGCGAGCCGTAGCTGTTGAACTCGAACGGTTCGACGCCGTGGGCGATCAGGTACTGGCCGGCCGGGCCGTTCTTCTTGATGGAGCCGGCGGGGGAGATGTGGTCGGTCGTCACCGAGTCGCCGAGAACTGCCAGGCAGCGGGCGGCGCGAATGTCTTCGACCGGGGCGGGGGTCGCGGTCATCCCGTCGAAGTAAGGAGCCTTGCGTATGTAGGTGGAGTCCGGCTCCCATCCGTAGGTGTCGCCCTCGGGGAACTGGAGGTGCTGCCAGTTGGCGTCGCCGTCGGAGACGGTCGCATACTGGTGGCGGAACATCTCGGCGTCGATGCAGGAGGCCACCGTATCGGCGACCTCCTGCTGGGTGGGCCAGATGTCGCGCAGGAAGACGGGTTCGCCGGTCTTGCCGTGGGAGAGCGGCTCCGTGGCGAAGTCGTGATGAATGGTGCCCGCCAGAGCATAGGCGACGACCAGCGGCGGACTCATGAGGTAGTTGGCGCGGACCTCGGGGGAGATGCGGCCCTCGAAGTTGCGATTGCCGGAGAGCACCGAGACAGCGACAAGACCGTGATCTTCAATGGATTTCGAGACGTCCGTGGGAAGCGGCCCGGAGTTCCCGATGCACGTCGTACAGCCGTAGCCGACGACCTGGAAGCGGAGCTGGTCGAGGTACTTCATCAGCCCGGACTTCTTGTAGTAGTCGGTGACGACGCGCGAACCCGGCGCAAGCGAGGTCTTCACCCAGGGCGGCGTGCGCAGCCCTTTTTGCACCGCTTTTTTCGCAAGCAGCCCGGCGGCGACCATCACGTAAGGGTTGGAGGTGTTGGTGCAGGAGGTGATCGCCGCAATCACAATCGACCCGTGGTCGAGATACTGATCAGGATCGACGTGGAACCGGCCTTGGACGCTGGTGGGCTGGACCGTCAAGGTGTCGACCGGCAAGGTGGCGACAGGAACCTCTTCGCCTTCGAGGACGGCGACGGAGGTGCCTTGCGCGCTGGTCACGTCGCCGGTGGCGCTGGGGTTGCCACCCTCGCCCTCCCAGCGGACCATCTGGCGAGCAGCCTGCCGGTTGCCGTTGAGGCCAAGCAGAGCAGGAAGCTGGCGGGAGAAGCTTTCCGGAACTTCCGACAGCAGGACGCGGTCCTGGGGGCGCTTGGGACCGGCGACGGAGGGTTCCACGGTGGCCAGGTCGAGGGCGATGGTGGCAGAGTAGCCGGCTTCAGGAGCGTCGGGGGTGTGGAAGAGGCCCTGGGCGCGGCTGTAGGCCTCAACCAGCGCGATGTGCTCGGCGGGGCGGCCGGTGAGGGCGAGATAGCGCAAGGTCTCGGCGTCGACGGGGAAGATGCCGCAGGTCGCACCGTACTCGGGTGCCATGTTGGCGATGGTGGCGCGGTCGGCGAGCGGCAGCTCGGAGATCCCGGAGCCGTAAAACTCGACGAACTTGCCGACCACGCCCAGCTTACGGAGCATCTCGGTGACGGTGAGGACGAGGTCGGTGGCGGTGGTGCCTTCTTTTAGCTTGCCTGTCAGCTTGAAGCCGACGACCTGCGGGATAAGCATGGAGACGGGCTGGCCAAGCATGGCGGCCTCCGCTTCGATGCCGCCGACGCCCCAGCCGAGGACGCCTAGACCATTAACCATGGTGGTGTGGGAGTCGGTGCCGACGAGGGTATCCGGATACGCAGTGACCAGCCCATCGGCGTCGGGCGAGGTGGTGAAGACGACGCGGGCGAGGTATTCGAGGTTGACCTGGTGGCAGATGCCCATGCCGGGGGGAACGGCGGAGAAGTTGTCGAAGGCGGTCTGGCCCCATTTGAGGAAGGCATAGCGTTCGCGGTTGCGCTGGAACTCGAGCGCCGCGTTAAGGTCATAGGAGTGCGCGGTTCCGAACTCATCGACCTGGACGGAGTGGTCAATGACGAGCTCGGCCGGCTGGAGCGGGTTGATCTTTTCGGGGTCGCCGCCCAGTGCCCGCATGGCGTCGCGCATGGCGGCGAGGTCCACGATGGCGGGTACGCCGGTAAAGTCCTGCATCAGGACGCGGGCGGGCATATAGGCGATCTCGCGGGAGAAGGGGAGTCGAGTTAGGTCGACGCCTTCCTGCTCGGCGAGGGCCTGGAGCCGGAAGTAGGTGACGGTGGTCGAGCCGCTGGTGAGGGTGGCGCGGCTATGGAAGGTATCGGGATGCATGAGAAGTTCTCCTGGGCTGAAGGGCTGGTGCGGAGCATGGCGCGGTTGGTCACGAGCGGCGAGGAAGGCGCGGGAAGGCTATGCGCGGCCGCGGTCGCGGTGGCCGTGGCGGAAGCGCTTAAGCGGCAGGGATGGCCGGGGAGACAGGCTCATGGGATCAGTCTAAACGTTACCGGGTGACGGAATAAAGCCGATTCTCGCCGGGTGCGGGCATGAGGGCGCATCTTACTCTCATGGCCGGGGTTTGAACCGGCTGACGGTAAGGAAGAGGAACGATATGCTCGACTTCGGACGAAGGCACGGGATGGGACGCGCGGCGGCGCTGGGCGTGGCGGTTTCGCTGGCGGGACTGACCGCGGTAACGGGATGCAAGAGCACTCCGAACGGCGTGGTGGCGGACAACGGCGGGGCCGATCCGGCGGATGTGAACCAGGCGCCGGTGGACCCCAATCAGCCGCAGCAGGGGTATGCGCCGGGCCCGGCCCAGGGATATGCGCAGCCGAAGTATGTCCAGCCGAAGACGCGGGTTCTGGGGCAGAGCCAGTCGGCCTATTCGCAGCAGTCGGCAGAGAGTTATCAGCAGGCCGCTCCGGTCGAGCGTGCGCCGGACCCGGGGAACTACACGCCCCCGCAAGGCCAATACCAGGACAACAGCCAGTACCAGGGTAGCCCGGCGTATCAGGCTGGGGATGAGAACTTCGATCAGACGATCGACCAATATGCGGAGCAGCCGCCGCCGCCGCTGCCGGTGTACGAGCAGCCGCCGTGCCCGGAGCCGAACTATCTCTGGACGCCCGGGTATTGGAGCTACGCGCCAACGGGGTACTTCTGGGTGCCGGGAGCATGGGCTGCTCCGCCGTACTCGGGGGCGTTGTGGACGCCGGGGTATTGGGGTGCGTATGGCGGGCGGTATGGTTGGCATCGCGGGTTCTGGGGGCTCCATATCGGGTTCTACGGTGGCATTCCGTACGGCTTTGGCTACACGGGTTCGGGCTACCACGGCGGCTACTGGAACGGGAACAACTTTTACTACAACCGCAGTGTGAATCGGGTCAATGAGAACGTGATCCGTAACACGTATGTCCGGAACGTGACCGTCAACAACACCGTCATCAACAATCGGGTGAGCTATAACGGCGGACGTGGCGGCATCCAGGCACGGCCGGCGGCGTATGAGGTGGCGGCGATGCGGGAGCAGCACACACCGCCCATGGCGGCGCAGACGCAGCTGCGTGAGCAGTCGCAGGCGAACCGGCTGCAGTTCTACAGCGCGAACCAGGGACGGCCGGCGGAGACGGTCGCGGTGCGGCCACTTGCGGCCGACCGGGGGATTGCGGCCCCGCAGCGAGCGGCCTTCCAACAGGCTCGGCCGGGGGCAGGTGCTTTTAAGCAGAATGGACGGCCCGCGCAGCCGGGCCCGCGGGCCGCGGGAAATCAGCCCCAGCGGAACTTCCAGCAAGAC
>CAXTWP010000049.1:0-2293 GCA_964247945.1 uncultured Acidobacteriaceae bacterium
TTCCTCAACTTCGCTCTCATCGTAGAAGCACTCAGATAGTGTGAACACGTCCTAACGTGACTATGCTAGGTACGATACGCCGTAGTTGACTGTCTGGGCGCTTATGTATAGGGTTCCCCTATGCCCCGACCAAGAAGCGATGAGAAAAGGAGCGCGATCTTGGAAGCGGCGACGCGCATCATCGTAACGCAGGGACTGAGTGCGCCGACGGCGGAGATCGCCAAGGAAGCGGGCGTAGCCAATGGATCACTTTTCACCTATTTTGAGACCAAACCGGTTCTCTTCAATCAGCTCTATATTGAATTGAAGGCGGAGATGGCGCGCGCTGCCATGAAGGACGTTCCTCACGGTGCCGAACTTCGGGAGCAAGTCTCCTACGTTTGGCGGAACTGGATGGAATGGGCGGTGGCCTACCCGGAGAAGCGGCGAGTGCTCGAGCAGCTTGACGTGTCCGACGCCCTTACGTCGGAGACCCGTTCGGCTGGACACAGAACCATGGCTGGGATTGCCGAACTGCTGGAACGCAGCCGCGCCAACGGTCCCATGCAGAAGACCCCGACAGGATTTGTCTTCGCGATCATGAACTCCGTAGCCGAAGCGACGATGGACTTCATGACGCAGGACGCAGCTCATGCCAGGAAACATTGCAAAGAGGGTTTCGAAGCGTTATGGAGAATCGTGGCTTGATCTTTGCCATATGTAATTGACTGACTAGACAAACATTTAACAGGGCCAGAACGCAAATGTATGCAAGGAGACACAAACAATGTCGAAAACGGTATTGGTAACCGGCGGAAGCGGCTCTATCGGGAGTTGGACCATCGTTGAACTATTAAAACGTGGCTACATCCTCCGCACCACAGTGCGAAGCATGGACAAGGAGCCGGAGGTACGAGCGCAGATCTCTACGGCGGCGACGCCTGGAGACCATCTATCGTTCTTCGCGGCCAACCTTACAAGCGACGCTGGCTGGGATAGTGCCGTTGCCGGCTGCGACTATGTTCTCCACAATGCCGCTCCGGTCGGCGTGGAGGCTCCTCGTGATCCAAATGTCCTGATCGTCCCCACGCGCGACGGCGCTCTTCGCGTCCTTGGCGCTGCCTGCCGTGCCAAGGTGGAGCGCGTGGTCATGACTTCTGCGATTGAGGCCTGCAGGCCCCGGATGACGGCCCCGGACTCCGTTAGTGACGAAAGCGTCTGGACCGACACAAACGATCCCGATCTTGGACCTTACCGTCTCGCCAAAACGCTGGCGGAGCGGGCAGCATGGGATTTCATGAAGACTCAGACCGTACCAACGACGCTCACCACTATCCTGCCATCCGCCGTGATTGGCCCCGCTCTCAGTAAGAACAATCTACATTCTGTTCATCTCGCTCAGCGCATGCTGAGTGGCGGTTTGCCCCGGTCGCCGCGCATAGGTTCTGCGTCGTCGATATTCGCGACGTGGTGGATCTGCACCTTCGCGCCATGACCTCGCCGGAAGCCGCGGGACAGCGGTTCATTGCTGCTAGCGACTGGGTGTGGATGGCCGATGTCGCAAACTTTTTACGGTCCGCACTGGGGGATCGCGCGAAAAAGGTGCCGACCAAAGCGATGCCGGACTTCGTGCTCCGAATGGTTGCGCTGTTCAATCGCCAAATGAAATTTGTCGTACCGCTGCTAGGTCGGAAGCACGTATTTACCTCCGCCAAAGCCGAGGCGATGCTGGGATGGAAGCCGCGCTCAGCACGGGCAGCGATTGTCGACTCGGCAAACAGTGCCATTGCAGAGGGAGCCGTCTAATCTCGGCATTCGAATAGAGCTCCGACCGCAAACCGAAAGGAGCCAATATGTCTCTCCATAAGGTCTTGGTTTATGTCGCGTTTGGCTGGCTGGCCTTCGCCGGCACAATGCACTTTTTAATTGACGTTCTGGCTCAGTATTTGCGCCACAAGCGTGTTCCGGGGCCGGAAAAGACACTGTACTACGGACTGAACACCGCCTATGCGCTCGGCCAGGTCCTCTCGGCATGCTTGGACTGCTCATCGCACGTCAAGCGATTGAGGTGCTGGGAGAGTGGCCCGCACTCCTGCTCTGTGGCGTGGCTGCGGCGGCATGGTTCGTGATCGGAGTTCTCTACATTGGATATCCGCAGCCCCGGTTCATGGTGGTGATTTCGGGATTCTTGTGCTCGCGATGACACTGACGCGCTGAGCGAGACCTTGGCACGACTCAGAAATGAAACAAGTCTCCAGGTGAACAAAATGGCAATGGAGTCCGGGATACTTGCCAGTAAGAAGGCCGCATTGGT
>CAXTWP010000049.1:2303-13329 GCA_964247945.1 uncultured Acidobacteriaceae bacterium
GGCGGCAGCCGCGCTATCGGCAAGGACATTGCGTTTTCCCTGGCCAGGATGAGCATTGGGATCGTGCTGACGTACCAGTCCAAAGAAACGGAAGGCGACCGAGTTGCGGAGGAGATTGAAGCCTTCGGCGTGTCGGCGATAGCGCTGCAAATTGGATGTCGCCATCACGTCGTCGTTCGATACGTTCCTCGATCAACTGGGAGCTCTGTTGAGAGAAGTTCGGCACGGAAAAGATCGACTTCCTGATCAACAACGGCAGCTTTGGGAAAGGAATTCCTATTCATACTCAAAAGGCACTGAGGATGATGACGTATTCAGCCTTTGATTGAGCCGCGTGTTCCTGGCCAGGATGAGTTCCGATTCTGGATCGCACAGGCTCGATTGGCTGGACGTTCCGCACTCGATTATAATACGGATTGGCGATTCGGCAATGAGAACACTCCTGACGAGAAGCACATTTCTCGTTAGACATTCCGTATCGAGTCTCGCTCAGATGGTATTCTGCACATGTCGGAAAAGGCAGACTTGGTTTGGTAAGCCCAAGTCCTTTTGGAAACGAAAGCTCTGGTCATTTGCTCTTGGCAAGATCCCCACGACGAACAACAGACGCTATGCGTCGATCTTTGTTCGTCTGTGTGGTTCCGCAACCGACGAACCGCTCAGGTCGAACACTTGAGGAGCGGTTCATGCAAGACGATAGCCAACAGTTATCTATGAGTTCCGTCGACGGAAAAAGAATCGCCATCGTTGGCGCTGGACCTGGTGGGCTAACAGTGGCCCGGCTACTGCAACAGAGTGGTGCGCAAGTTGTGGTGTACGAGCGAGACCACAGCCGAAGCGCCCGCGTCCAAGGTAGCGCATTAGACCTCCACGAGGAATCCGGACTAGCCGCCATAGAATCGGCCGGCCTCATGGAGGCGTTCTGGGCCAACCATCGTCAGGATCTCGACCGGCTCCGCCTTACCGATGCTCGTGGAACGGTTCTCCACGATCATGCTCGCCGCATGTCCGGTGCCGGGAAGCGGCCAGAGATTGAGCGCGGACCACTGAGAGATCTCCTGCTCGACTCGCTGCAGCCAGAGACGGTGCAATGGGACTGCAAGCTGGAGTCGGCGGAGATGCAGGACGAGCACCTATTGTTACATTTCGCGGGCGGAAAGACAGCGCCTGCCGATATCGTTATCGGAAGCGACGGCGCGAACTCTCGTCTGCGGGAGCTGGTTACTCCAATCCGGCCCGAGTATGTCGGTGTATCGCTCGTGGAGGTGCTGGTTCCTGCTGCGAAGGAGACCATTCCGGTGTTGTGGAGCCTTCTCGGCGGAGCAGCGTTGATTGCGCTAGGAGGCGAAAGAACGATCGGCATGGGGACCAAACCCGACGGCAGCGTGCTGGTTTATGCGGGATTGAAGACGCACGACGACAGCGCGAGACAGAGCCTGGAACGGGTAAGCAGCCCGGAGCAGCGAGTGGCATGGTTCCACGCGAACTTTAACGGATGGAGTGAGCTATGGGAGCCGCTTTTCAAAAAGGCTGCTTCGATGGTCTGGCGCCCGCTACTCACCTGCCCATCCGATCAGCACTGGGATCCGAGGCCCAACGTCACATTGATCGGCGACGCCGCACACGTGATGCCGCCCTACGCAGGAGAAGGTGTGAACATGGCGATGCTTGACGCGCTGGTTCTGTCCAGGCTGCTTCTCAACGAGAAATCGTCTTCTAGTGCGATTGCAATGTACGAGGCAAAGATGTTTGCTCGGATGCGCCACACGACCGAGGATACGTTGGTGAACACGGAGATGTTCTACGCAACGGATGCTGCTGATCGTGTCGTAGCTTTGTTTCGCAGCTTTGGTGGGCAGTAGCTGCTCGGCCTCTCTCGGAGGGTTGAGGAAGCTTTCGACGTGGGTGTGACATGTGTCTCGTGGCGCGTTGCATCCCCGTAAGTCGCATTATGTTGAACGATCCGGTTTGGGGTAGACGCCGAAGGGGGGCGGGGTCAACTTCCCACCCGCACGTTACCGATCACGGTCGCTCGGTGGCCGTAATCTGTTAGGGTCTCAGAACTGCAGGTCCTGCAAGCAGCTTTTTGCCATGCATCCCGCTTTGCCACCGGGAAGCATTTAGGTGCTCTAAGGAACTGCTGGTCAAAGAGGACCGTATAAGGCCTGAGTGACGGACGATGAACATACGCACAACAAAGCAAGAGCCCACGAGCAGAAGTGATGAAATGAAGCAGGTCTCTCCTCGCGTCAAAGCCAGAATTACGGGATTCGTATATCTCATGATTTTCCTTGCAGCGCCCAGTGGTGCTGCAAGCGCAACTCCGATCAAGATGGCGATCAACTTGTCGTGCGATCTCGCCGTTGCTTTCCTTCTGTATGACCTGCTGAGGTCGGTAAGTAGAAGCCTATCTCTCTTGGCGGCGCTGTTCAGACTCATCTTTATCATTTTGATGGCGATCACCTCGCTCAATTACTTCGGTCTTTCAGGCTTGTTCCAGCAGCCGCGATCTGCGGATGCCTTCGATGCTGGTTATGGCATCGCTCTAGTGCCTTTCGCGATAAGTTGCGTCCTGATCGGGTATCTCGTCTTTCGATCAACCTTCTTGCCCCGCATCCTTGGTGTGCTCATGGGAGTGGCTGGAGGCGCTTACCTAATCTTCTTGTGCCCGCACTTGGCAATCGGCTATTCATTCCGTGGATCGTAGTACCTGCCGTTGTGGGGGAAGCATCGCTGACGTTGTGGTTGATCGTTATGGGCATCAGGGCCGATAGATGGCAGCAGCAAGATGATTGACAGCAGGCAGTTGTCGGGCGTCGTATGTGAACGAGCTTGTGGAAGTGCTTTTTCGCACAAGTGTCTTTGTAATGCCTAGGCGGGTGGCGAGAAGCGCGCTTCCCGTGACCGGCCTAAGGAACTTATTGCGGCCGATGGACGTACCCATTGACATTCCTAGGTGATGCGATGGACGCAGGCACGGCACAGCAGTACGCGCGGTGGATTGGCGCTCTATTTCTCGTATCGATCTTGGCTGGGGGCTGGGGTGAGTCCTACGTGCCAGATAAGCTGCTTCTCGCTAACGACCTGGCAGGTACGGCCCACCAGATGGCGAGTTCGGTGGGACTCTTTCGGTCCAGCTTTGCAGCCTACCTGGTCGAAGTTGCCTGCGACATTACGCTCAATGTACTGCTTTAAACGCTGCTTCGCCCAGTGAGTCGCACTCTTTCACTGCTTGCTCTGTGTTTCGGGCTCATGGGGACCGCGATCTTTGCTACTGGAGAATTGCTTTACTTTGCCGCCGCGCTGCCGGCGATCGATGCCGATGTCGCCCGCGTTATCTCGCCAGAGGCGAAGGCAACGCTTACCTATCTCTGCATCACCATCTTTGGCTACGGTTTCGGCATCTTCGCCATGTTTTATGGCTTTGCAGCGGCACTGCGCGGGTTCCTGATCTGGCGTTCCGGCTATTTGCCGCGTGCGCTTGGAGCCATTGGCATACTGGGCGGAGCCAGCTTCATTGCAAAAAACTTCTTGGTAGTGCTCGCGCCACGGTATGACCTGCCTTTTGTGATTGCGCCCATGATGCTTGCGATGCTTTCTATGGGGCTCTGGCTACTGGTCAAAGGAGTGGATAGCGGGCGATGGAGCGCGACACAAGCGGTGCAGAGAGTCTAGGGAAGATGAGCGAGTATGCGGCTTGACTTCTTGACTCAGGGGATTGTCGACCAATGTCGCTGCTAATTGATTTCGCGTAAAGTTTCCGTACTGCTGCGGAAATAACTCCAGCGAGGAAGAAGGTAACGACA
The DNA here is from genome assembly GCA_964247945.1 of uncultured Acidobacteriaceae bacterium. Classification (GTDB taxonomy): domain Bacteria; phylum Acidobacteriota; class Terriglobia; order Terriglobales; family Acidobacteriaceae; genus Edaphobacter. Next base: position 6,110 of record CAXTWP010000049.1, read on the forward strand.
AGTCGCGGTAGCGAACATTTGCCACTGCAGGGCCTGTCATGAGCATGGAACGCGCCGATGCTGGCATAAAGTGCGTTTTAACTTGTGACGAAACTAGAACGAAACGTGTTTGCAACCGCCAATCGGGTTGACGTCGATGCCGAATGTCCGCCAAGAAGTGTAAGCACCACTTAGACACTCGGAAGGAAAGTCCGGCCTTGTGGAGAGAACCTATCAGAGTGAAGGAGCTTGGGTCGTGTTTTTGATCGCCCCTTGCATGCGCCGTCATTTATCGACTGTTTGAGCGCATAGCGGGCAGGGGTAATCCCGAAGGTACGGCGGAACAGCGCGATCAAGGCACTCACATTTGTGTACCCAAGTGGTTCTCGGCCTGACTGCTCGTAGCTTCCACGTCCGGTTCATCAAGGAAAGCCTGATCTTCACCGGAGACGATTCCCGATGGCAATGCTGCCGAGCGTGGTGGGGGCCTTCGCACAGTTTGAGCGTGAGCTAATTCGCGAACGACAGCGAGGGGAATCGAACTGGCAAAGGATGCTGGCATCCTGGACGGGAACTTGCTCGTCGTGGACCGTGCCGCAAACCGGAGAACGGCAGCGCTGTCGTCGTTGCCGTCAACGGCGAGTACACGGTGAAGCGGCTGCGCCGTGGACCAGATAGCATCTGGCTCGATCCGGCCGACCCTCGATATCAGTCGCTCTGCGTTTCCGTAGGAGAGGAGCTTCACGTTTTCGGAGTGGTGAAGCACGCCATTCACGCGCTACGATAGAGCAATGGGCGAAGTCTTCGGCCTGACCGCAGGGCACTTAAAATAAGCTCGTCGAAAAGGTGAAGTTGGGTTGTTGCTTCATTCAGGTCGGACGCCTCTAGGCGGCGTCTGTCGATGGGCGAATCTAGATTGTCCTTGCACTGTTCGAAGTCCACAACTCACCTTATATGGCCGCACGCGCCTAAGCGCTACACGCCCTTGCCTCTCCAACTGCTCTGCTGGCCACAGCAGTCGGGTATAGCCCAACACCACGTAGCGCGTGAGGGCCGAATCGCGTTGCACAAGAGTCTGTTTGTGATCTTCAGAGCTATGTGGCGGGCTTCCTTCAGCGCTAATTGACGCCTATGACAAGGTTACTCCGAGCGGCGTTGACCACGTCGTCTGTGATGACCGTCAGTTCGTTTACCTGGAGAACGCGCTCGATCTGCAGGAACAATCTACGCAGAAGCCGGAAGTTTCCTCCTGTGATCCTGGCGATGCTTGCAATAGCCTGAGCGTCGGTGAAGTCGGCTCCGTCGAGTTGCAGCCCTAGCCGTTGCCAATGCCGGGTGAGCACAAACGACAATTCGTCTCCAAGAAGTGGCCGGTAGTGATGGGCGAAGCCAACCCTACTGAAGAGTTGCGGGTAGCGAGACATACGCTTTTCTATGCCTGGCATGCCGATCAGGATCAAGCCAATATCGTTACGGTCGAAGAGGTCACGCAGGTACTCCAAGGCGATCGTGTTGAGGCGCTCCGCTTCGTCGAGGATGACCAACTCCACGTACTCCCAGGGCAGAGTGCGCGTCGTCTTGCCCGTATGCTGATCGATGCAGACATTGATGCGGCCTAGCAGCTCGTCGAGCTGATGCCGAAGTGTACCGAAATTGGCTCGAACATCCGGTGTATAGAAGAGAACGCGTGACTTCGCGAGCGTTGCGTAGACCTTCTTGTCCGTTTCTTCGCGAGGTCCCCAGCGAGTAAGGAGCGGCTCCACGGTCTGCCAGTGAGCGTACCGTCTAGCCGACTGAGTTTTGCCCACGCCTGCCGGGCCGTAACAGAGACCAATGTAGCGGTCTTTGCGAACGGCGTTAGCAAATTCCAAGAACCGTCGGTGCTCTTTGGTGACGATGAAGGGCTCCGCACGGCGGGGCACTTTAGTTGTTCTCATAGGTCCTCCCGGTAGGTGCGCAATTTCGTCTTTTTGGGTTCGGTGGCGGCGGGCTGTGAGACAGGTATTACTGCCGCTTCGGTTTGCGGGACGAGGAACTCTGCGACCGGCGTAACGCGTTCCCTGATCTGCCCACGAAGCGTGCGGCGATGCGCTGAGCGCGCGGCCTCGATGTCTTTCAACGTGATGACCTGACCACAGTGCTCGGGACTAACAGCGCGGCAGAGGAAGCGGTTCCGGTGAAACACGCGGATTTCGGCAACATCGCGTGTATCGGATCGTGACGGCCTCTTTGACGTACGCCGCCAGTGTAGGGTCCATGTACCGGATTCCTTGAAAGTGGATGCCGTCCCGATGCACAGTGCGGGCTTTCGCGACTGAGATCAGCAGCAAGTCCAGAGCTTCAAGGCTGTTCGGCATGCGAGGCAGCCAGCCGTCGCCAGCCCAGGCGACGTGCGGCGCAAGCCGGATCTCGCGATGCGTCCGGGAATTGTAATTACCGATAAGGAAGATTCCGAGGGTGCGATCCAGTTCTGCCAGGGATAGCCTGGGTTCAGTTGCCGGCTTGCCGTGCATGAGGTAGCCGGGTAGCTCTGGCAGCAGTTCAGTGTTGAGGGTTCCAAACAGACGCTCGATCTTTCCACGTCCTTGAGGACGGGCGATTGTCGAGTAGACCAATTCGAAATGCAGGTCCACAGCGACCTGCTCAAGGTGCTTGCTTGTAAAGTCGCTACCGTGGTCGACGTAGAGCGCGTCCGGAATACCGCACACAGCCCAGGACGGCTCAGCCTTTCTCCAGATCGCCTGGCGGAGCGCAAGCGATGTCTGAAAAGCCGATGGAGCATCTACGAAGACCGAGTATCCGGCCAGAGCACGAGAGTGGTCGTCAATGACCGTGGTCAGCCAAGGCCTCACCGGTTTGCCGCTTGCGTCTCTAATGAGCAGGTCAAGCTGCGTGTGATCAGCTTGCCAGACGGCGTTTGGACGAACGGCACGATGGCGATGCACCAGTTCATACTTGTCGCGGAAGCGGGCAGGACCTTCATGAGCTAGCGTCGTCAAGGCCGGATTGACCCGAGAGATGATGGCGTACACGGTGCTGTACGAAGGAGTAGGCCATTCCCGCTCTTTGCAAAGTGTGAGAACACGCCGATAGACAGTTGCTGCAGAGGGTCGCGGTTTCTTGAGGAACAGTCCTTCGATCAACCCCACCGCTTCCATCGGCAGCTTACGGCGTCCGCGGTCCCCACGGGTTCGCCGCACGAGGCCTGTCAAACCATCGGCGCGATATTGGGCTAGCCACCGCTCAACGGTTCGCAAACCGACGCCGGCCGCTTGTGCTGCTCTTGGAAGCGGAACTCCTCGCTCCGTGTGGGAACGGAGTACGCGGAAGCGAGTCATCGCTTGCTCACGCTGGGCGTCGGTGAGTTCGGCTAAAGTAGGCGATTTATCTTCCAAGCGCATCGCGACACCCTTGGACTACACTCAGAAACGTGTCCGTAAGACGATCCTTCTACGGACACCTTGCGAAGCAGCTTCGAATTGCTCGAAAGTCAGCATTCGATGTCTCATTTAGCTGGTACGGTGATAGTCTCACGTGAGGCCCCCCAAACGTGTCACTTTTCTATGCCCAAAACCCTGATCGGCTACGCACGATGCTCCACAGACAAACAGGACCTCTCTGCCCAGCGGGAAGCACTCACTGAGTTGGGCGTAACTGCAGACCGAATCTACGTCGATCACGGGCTGACCGGAACGAACCGGGCCAGACCAGGATTGAGCCAGGCACTCGCCGCTGTTCGCAAAGGCGACACATTGGTCGTGCCGAAGCTGGACCGGCTCGCCCGCTCGGTTCCTGATGCAAGATCAATCGCAGATGAACTTGCAGGCCGTGGTGTGACACTGGCTCTCGGCCAAAGCCGCTACGACCCAGCCGATCCGATGGGCAAGATGTTCTTCAACATCTTGGCCACCTTTGCGGAGTTCAAAGCCGACCTTATTCGGCTGCGCACCCGGGAAGGCATGAAGATCGCTCGCGCAAAAGGCAGACTTCGAGGGAAAACAGCCCAAGCTGTCAGAGAAGCAGCAGAAAGAGTTGGGTCGCATGCATGGAACAGGCCAGTACACGATCAGCGATTTAGGGGAGTTGTTCTCTGTTTCCCGCCCTACGGTTTATCGGACTCTCACTCGCATCGTCAGTGAATGATTTGTCGATGATGAGTTCACCGATTCGCTACGAGCATCCGAAGCGGTTGCTGGAGTGAGGCGCATATCTCTGTCGCTATCGCTTCAGTTCAATTTTGTTCACCATCCACTTCCCTTATGCCGAAGCTAGTTTTCTATCAGCTGCGGCGACCTGTCGGGAGGCGAATTTTCGTTTGTAGTAAGCAACCGTGAGCATGACGGCAGGGATTCCCACCGCTGCCGGCCACAGCCACAGAAGAATACCGGCATGGCGGAAGATGTGGCTAAGCGTAACGGTTGAAAAAGCAGTCCACGCGGCAACATAGCTTCCGATGAATTTCGTCAGATGGGAGTACCACCAGAACATCCTTTCCTTAGGCTTTCGGATAAAGAGATAAAGGTCGGCCAGGGAACCGCGCATGCCAAACGCTCCAATTAAGCTCGCCACTACCCCCATATGCTGCACGGCTGCGGGCTTGAACCAAGCTAGGATCACTAGGCAAGCGGAGGCGAGAAAGGCGACGCAGGCTGCAGCCCAGTCGACCGGTTGCGCTGAGCCTCCGCTGGCCAGATTCTTCAGCTTTAAGACCCGGTATCCCGAAAACGCAAGATAGGCACTAATTACAGAGACCAAGGCCAGAAAGAGCACAGGCCGGAAGAGGGCCATTGGTAGGGCGGTGCACGACACGATCCCCATGGACCAGAGGTACACCATGCCCCACCGCTTGTGTTGCTTCCCGCCCTTCGCGGTTGCAAGAGCAACTGGCGCGAGAACGAACGATACGATCCCCGCTGTGACGTGAACAGTGAGAAATGCCTTCATCCAGATTGGGTCAGGGTGCATCGCGTGACTCCTTTGTCTTCAGAAAGATCATGACTCGCTGCGCAGGCAGACGCTATTGGAAGGTATCAACCCTGGGAGATGACAGGTGTCATCTCTCAGCCATGATGGCCTACGGTTCCACCAGTCGGTCGAATACGCGATGATGGCAGAAAGGGAGCTCGAAGGGAGAACATGGAACAGGACCGGAAGACTCGAAAAGTGAACACGCCTGGCATGCTTCGAGACGAGGCGCAGCTGCTGCGCTGGGGGTCGCTACTTTACTCTGTGTTTTGGTTCGAAGAGCCGATTCATCGCCGCTCTTTCACCGTCTGGGCCGTCTTCATCGTCTTTTACGAGACGTTTCTGGTGGGCTATCTCAGGGTCTTGCGGGGAAGTCAACGAGAACAGAGCATCTGGCTTGTCGTTCTTTTTTTGCTGGGATACCTGTACTACCCCTTCAACCCAAATGCTGGCGGGGAGTTTGTCTTCGCTGTCGTGGTGAGCGGTTTTGTCTTAAGGCAGGGAACCACTCTCTCTACCTTTAGGACCTTTGCAGCAATTCTTGTCGCACAATCGGTAGGACTGTTCTTTGAAACGTGGCTACTGCACCTGCCATGGTCGATCGCGCAGTCCGTCGTGTTCTTCATGGTCGTCATAGGATTAAGCAATTTCACCTTTGCCAGACAGGTGTTCATCAGTGGCCAATTGCGAAACGCCAACGAAGAGATAGAACGTCTCACGTTGCAAACGGAACGCGAACGCATTGCACGAGATCTTCACGATCTCCTTGGCCACACCCTGACGGTGATTGCGGTAAAAAGCGATGTAGCGAACCGTCTATTTTCCCTGCAGCCGGAAGTAGCTCATCGTGAGATCGCCGAAGTCGAGACGACCGCCCGAGAAGCGCTGCGCGAGGTCCGTTCGGCGGTGAGTGGATTTCGTTCGGAGGGGCTCGCCGCCGAAGTGAATAAGGGGAGGAAGACGCTCGACAGTGCCGGTGTTCAATTGTCTTGCACCCTCAAGCTTGGAGCTCTTTCTCACGAGGATAGTGACCTCTTATGCTTTGTGCTCCGCGAGGCCGTCACCAACATACTTCGTCACGCGAACGCCACAAAATGCAGGATAGAACTCGTTCACGATCATTCCATTGGCCTCACAATCGAAGATGACGGTGGCGGGAAGCGGGGACAGGATGGAAACGGGATCGCAGGAATGAGAGAACGGCTGCGACATGCAAACGGTAGTTTGACCATCGCCCCTTCTCCTCTAGGTGGCGTTCGTATCCTTGCCGAGCTGCCACCATTCACGGTTAAGGGACACAATCACTATGGAGCCCAGAGTCATTCATAATCCTCACGGCAGGCCGATCACAGTTGTACTCGCTGAGGATCAGGGTATCCTGCGAAGCTCACTCACCGTGATGTTGGGGATTGAGCCCGATATTCATGTGGTTGCTGCGGCTGGCAACGGAAACGACGCGCTCCGAGAAGTTGGCCTCCATCGCCCTGTAGTTCTGGTGACCGATATCGAAATGCCGCACCTGACGGGCCTCGATCTGGCGAATCGCGTCAAAGAGCTATACCCTGAAACGCGGATCCTCATTCTGACGACATTTGCTCGCCCTGGCTACTTGCGGCGTGCGTTGGAGGCAGGCGCACTGGGATATCTTCTCAAAGATTGCCCCTCGACAGAGATGGCCGAGGCGGTCAGGCGGGTAGCTCGCGGAGAAAGGGTCATCGACCCAGGATTGGCGGTAGAATCGTGGTCAGCCGATCCCGGACCTCTGACAGACAGAGAACGCGAAGTCCTGCGACGTGCCGGAGAGGTCGAAAGCACGGCAGATCTGGCCCGCTCCCTTCGGCTGACGCAAGGAACCATACGCAACTACCTGTCAGAAGCTATCTCAAAGTTGGGAGCTCACAACCGCATAGAAGCTGCACGATTGGCACGTTCCAAAGGCTGGCTGTGACGAGCCGCCATTGGCACTTTAGAAAGAGTGCGAAAGAGTGCGGTAGAGGGTATGCGCTAAGCCATTGACATTTTCACTCGGGCCGAAGGCGTCAGTTAGCGTTGAAGAAAGCCCGCCACATAGCTCTGAAGATCACAAGTCTGTTTAGCTATTATGCTACAGGTCATGGTGAAGGCGAAAGAACCTAACACAACACAAAAGCCCCGACACCCTCCAAAGGGCCAGCTCGTTGGCTACGTGCGGGTGAGCACCTTCGACCAGAACGAAAATCGCCAACTCGAAGGCGTACAGATCGACCGGGTGTTCCTCGATAAAGCTTCGGGTAAGG